>JAHEIK010000285.1 GCA_024639415.1 Planctomycetota bacterium | reverse complement strand
GTGTACACGAAGCCGATCACGAGGAAGTCCCCCCGCAGGGCGCCGCGGTGGGCCCGGGCGTCCTCGTGGGGGTTGGCCAGGTCGGGGTCGATGCCAGTCAGGTCGCTGCCGGGGAACGTCCACTGGCTGACCTTGATCGGATCGCTCTCGTCCTCGGGCGTCGCCGGGTCGTCCTCTCGCGTGGCCAGGATCTGGGCGCTGCTCAGGTTGTGGACGACGGACTCGAAGCACTTGGGCGTGTAGCCCGTCTTGCTGGCACCGGGGTCGTGGAAGCCGCGCCGCATCATGACGTCGGCGGGTGCGCCCATGCCCTGCTCGCCTTCGCGCCAGAGCACGACGATGCAGACCTTGCTGTCCTCGATCTTGCTCTTGCCCTGGACGATGATGCGCGGACGCCGCGCATTGCGGTAGGCGTCGGGGTCTTCGTCGTCGGGGTCCATGACCTTCGGCAGGTTCATGGTCTTGCCCGCCGCGATGGAGGAGGCCTCGGGGTCGCTCGTCGCGGTCCCCGTGGTCAGCAGCTTCTGCTCCGCGCCGAAATCGAACCAGGGCAGGTGGTGATACTGCACGTTCTTGCCGAAGCGCACGCGATCACTCTCGGGAACGCCGTCGCCGTCGAGGCCGGCGTTCACGGGCGGCGGTGCGGTGAGGCACCCACCCACCTCGCCATCGGTATCGTGGTCGTGCTCCACGCTGCCTTCATGATCGTGGTCATCGAGGGAGGGCCCCGTGCCGAGGCCCTTGGACTCCTCGTAGGCGATCATGGCCTCCGCGGAGTAGCCGAGCACGTCGCCGGCCTTGTTCTTGATGGCCTTCTTCTGGAGCATGATCACGGCCCGCGAGCCTCCGGTATCACCGTCGAGCACGCGGCCGTCGGGCAGCTTGGCGAACCAGCGCTCGTCCGAGTCGCCGTGCTCGGTCTCGAACTGCTCCCAGCCGAGGTACGTGGCGACCTTGTTCCCGGGATCGCTCTCGTCATGACCGGTGCGCCAGAGGTCCCAGGCGTATTGGTCCACGTCGAAGGCGCCCGAGGTGGCGTCCATGTACGGCGCGGGATCCAAGGCCTTCATCCAACCGATGAAGGGCCCCTTGAGACAATCGCCGATGCCCTCCGGCGGCGTGTCGTCGTCCAGATCCAGGGAAGAGAGGTCCCCCCCGACCAGCTCGGCCAGGTCTACGTGCTGGAAGCGACAGGCCAGGTTATCGCTCAGGCGGATGGGCGGCGACATGGGCAAGAGCGCGGAGACACGCCCGACGCCGTCGACGCTCGCGGGCTCCGAATCGCCTTGCGGTACGAAGTCCTTGTCGATCTTCCCGAAGTCCTCCCACGAGATGTAGCTGTACCAGATGTCGGTGTGGTGGTTGACCGTGGCGCCGGAGCCGCCCTCACCGGGCCCCGCGCCCTTGCCGAAGCGCAGGCCTTCCGGGTCCTCCTGCCAGACGATTGCGAAGCCGCCGTCGCCGGCGCCGCCGGCGAACGTCTGGATGGCGTCCCGCCGTGCGCAGGTGACCTGCTCCGGCCGGAAGACCTTGAGCATGTCGTTGAGCGTGCTCTGCGAGTTGTCGATCTTGATGCGCGCAGTCCAGACGGCGCTGAAGGGCACCTCGCCGAGGCCCTCCGGCGCGTCCTCGTCATCCGTGTAGTCGATCGAGCGCTGCGGCCCGATCACGAGATGCGGATCGAAGAGGCCCCGATCGTAGGGCTGCCCATAGGTCGCGGCAGCCGCTTCGAGATCCTCCTTGTTGATCTTGTCGTCGTCCACGATGTCGCCGGGCGGGTCGTACAGGGTGTCGAAGTCGGCGCCCATCCACGCTTCGAGCGTGTCGAGCGCCTTCGCGCGCATGCTCTCCGGCATGCCTCGGGGCGCGTACTTGGACTGCCAGGCCAGGAAGATGTTCGGTCCCCGCACTTGGATGACCGGCTTCTTGACGGTTCCCAGGGACTCGGCCCCGTTCTCCAGCGTGAAGGAGGATTCATCCGCGCTGCGCGAGATGTTCAGGCGCTTCCAGGTGTTGCCGTTGTCGAGCGAGAGCGCGCAGTACGTGTCGTAGGACCCGGGATGGTCCTCGTGCTCCTGCGCATACGCGACGACAAGCGGGTTGACCATGCCGACCTTGGGATCGAGCTCCGGCGCGGGAACCGTCGTATCGAAGCCGTCCGGGTTCTGGATCACCTTGGTGTAGCGAGTGAACTCGGGCAGCCGCGTGCCGTCGGCCCGGTACGCCTTCACGTACTTGGGCATGACCTGCAGCTTGGCCTTGGCGTTGTCCAGTTCGGGCGTCTTCGTTATGTCCTTGCGGAATAGCTCGCCCTCACCCTCCTGGCCGAGCGTGTCCCTGAGGTGGTCGAGGGCGTCGGCCGCCGAGATCTCGACCATCGTGGCGTCGGGATCGGTCGCGGAGAGGCCGACCATGAGCGCGATCAACTCGTCGACCTGCGGGGTGTCGTCCCAGGCGACCTCACTGATACCCATCGCGGCCATCGCACCATTGAGGCAGCGCCGGGAGCCGTCGTTGATCTGGATCTTGTCACCCAGATGCCCGTTGGCGTCCATGCACTGGAGCACACGTGCGATGTTGACTGTGACAGGGTTGTTGAGATGCGTAGAGGACGCGAAGTCCTTGGGGGAGACGATGTGCTTCCCTGCGGTCGTACCGAGCGTGGCGTTGCCCGTACTGAATGTGACCCCCTGGTCCGCCAGGTAGACAAACGTGCCGTCGGCATCGGTGAGGCCCGTGTGTGTGGGCGTTGCGAAGGCGAGTCCCTCGACGGCGCAGTCGAGGAAGACGCCTGTGAGTTGATTCGTCAGCGGCGCGGTGCCGCCGGAGCCACCACCGCAGCCGTACAGAAGAATCGGAATGAGAGCGAGGCAGAAGACCGCCCCGATACGCGTACTGCGACAGCCGCAGCGGGAGTCGCGATTCGACATTTGGCACCTCCAGTAGATAGGAGGGCCGGCACACCAACACCCGACCGCAAACGGGCGGGCTGGAGACCCGACCCTGGTCTGCCGTAGGCTTGCGCACGCACCGTGCCGATCCGCTGCGCAACGAACATGGGGAATTGCACGCGTACGGAATGCCTGATGATTCCGCCTCATGCCGCTTGGCGCATGAGTGCGTGCGTGTGCGCGCGCACGCCACGCGACGAGTGCATGCGAACGAGTGCGCGCAGATTGCGGCGGGCTTCGCACACGGCCTCGAGAAATCAACTTGTATGTGGCGAGTGCGTGGGATTGCGTGCGTAGGTTCACAGAGCGCGCCGGCCGTGCGCGTGCGTGCGCTACCGAGCGTGGATGCAGCGAGCTGCGACAAAACGGCCCGCAACTTGCGGACGTGTTCGAGTACTACTACCAACTATCGAGTCGCCTGCACGAACGTGCGGCCGCGCGCCGAAGGCGACTCGCCAACAGGGCGAATGTGCGCGCACGCTGCGCTGTACTCCCCACGCGGCCGCTGCATGACGCCCACTCGGAGAGCGCCATGCCCCGTGCACGATTCAGCATCCTCTGCCTCTGTACCGTCCTCTCAGCCGCCCTCGCGCTGTGCCTCGTGCCCGCGTGCGGGAACGGCGGCCCGCCCCCGGACGCGGGTCCGCCGCCCGAGCCGCCGCCCGAGCCGCCGCCCGAGCCGCCGCCTCCCGAGCCGCCGCCTCCCGAGCCGCCGCCGCCTACGCCGTGGCCGCCGATGGATCCGCTGGCGGAGTTGCGCAACGTCAGCGACGGCCAGTTCGCGACCTCACTCCTGTGCTCTCGCTGCCACGACAACACGGATGGCGCCAGCGCCCTGCGCGACGCGCAGGACCGCGCGATCGCCCCGTTCGATCTCTGGCGCGGCAGCATGATGTCCAATGCCTCCCGCGATCCGTTCTGGCGTGCGGTCGTCTCCGCCGAGCTGGCGGACAACCCCACAGCGGCGGAGGAGATCGCCGACACCTGCATGGCCTGCCACGCGCCGATGGCGCGCTACCAGGATGCGCTCGAAGGCTCGTCGACAGGCACGGACCTCCTCGCCGAGGACACGGACCGGGCGCAGATCGCGCTGGACGGCGTCGCCTGCACCCTATGCCACCAGGTGACCGACATCGGCTTCGGTGATGCGTCCAGCTTCACGGCCGGCTTCGACATCAACGCCGACAAGGACATCTTCGGCACGCACCCGGGTCCGAACCCGGCCGCCATGCTGAACTTCAGCGGCTACGCGCCGACGTACAGCATGCACACGCATGAGTCGGCACTGTGCGGCACATGCCACTCGGTGTTCACGCCCACCCTGGACGCCGCTGGCACGCCGACAGGCGACTCCATGCCCGAGCAGACGCCCTATCTCGAGTGGCGCAACTCGATCTACACCACCGAAACGGTGGCTCCGGGCCCCGACGCCAAGGTCTGCGTGGACTGCCACCTCCCGTCACGAGACGTGGACGGCGCGGTGATCCAGACCCAGCTCGCGCACAACCCCGACGACGGGAACTTCGGTCCGGGCATGGCTCCGGTGCGCGACACGCTGCATCGCCACATGTTCGTGGGCGGGAACAGCCTGCTGCCCGAGATCATCATGGACGCGGCGAACCGCTTGAAGCCGAACGCCAGCGCCGCTGAGCTCCAGACCAAGGCCGATGCAGCCCGGAGCTTCCTGCGCGAGGAGACGGCGGACGTCAGCGTGCGCAATCCGGCCCGGGAAGAGAACGACATGCTGAAGTTCACCGCACGGGTCGAGAACGTCACGGGGCACAAGTTCCCGACGGGCTATCCGAGCCGCCGCGCGTGGCTGCGCGTACGGGTGAAGAACGCCGCGGGAAACTACGTCTTCCGCTCAGGCGAGCACGACACCCAGGGCCGCCTCGTGTCCGGTTCCAGCGCCGCCCTGCTCCCGTCGGAGAGTGTGGGCGGCCCCATCCTGCCCCACTTCGAGACGGTCGACGCCGAGGACGAAGTCCAGGTCTACGAGCCGGTCATGAAGGACCCGGCCGGTGCGGTGACGCACGGCCTGATGCGTGCGTCCGGCTACTACAAGGACAATCGCATCCTGCCGCTCGGCTGGAGCAGCGTGCATGTCGACGCGGCCAAGACGGCGCCTGAGGGTGCAGCCGCGTCGGACGACGACTTCGTGGCAGGCCGCGATGATGTCCGCTACGTCGTCTACGCCCCGGAAGCCGCGGGTCCCTACACGATCGAGGTCACGTTGCTCTATCAGGTCCTGGGATCCCGCCATGTCGCCGAGCTGCTCGAGCACGACACGCGCGAGATGGCCGACTTCCGGCGCTACTACCAGGCCTCGGATCCGCGGCCGGTGACGGTGGCGGTGACGACGGCGACGCTTCCCTGAGGAACGACCCGTGGGCGCCCCTACGGAGCGGCGCCCTCGCCACCATCTCCCGTGACGAGCACCTGGCGCTCGAGGCGGCGCAGCAGGTCGCGCAGCTTCGCCGCGTCCTCGAAGCGCAGCTCCTTGGCCGCGGCGTACATCTCGCGCTCGAGCCGTGCGCGCTTGACGTGGATCGGCTCGTCGCCGAGCGCCTCGTCCGCGCCCTCGGCCAGCTCCACGTAGTCGCGCTCGGCGTAGACCTCCCCCACCGTGTCGCGCACGCCGCGCGTCACGGTGGTCGGCGTGATGCCGTGCTCGACGTTGTAGGCGATCTGCTTCTCGCGCCGGCGCT
>JAHEIK010000284.1 GCA_024639415.1 Planctomycetota bacterium | reverse complement strand
CCGATCGACCTCGGTCGCATCGTCAAGATCGACAAGCCGGCCGTGCGTGTCACGTACAGCTATGCCGAGACGGAAGAGCCCGGCGTCGCCGGCATCGTGGCCGAACGCTTCATTCCGAAGGTCCAAGGCTAGAGGAGGCTCGTCGTGCTCAAGGACCTGCTCCGCACCGCGGATCTCAGTGTCATGGACGTGGCGCGCGTGCTCGGCTACGCCGATCGCTCGAAGGACGACCCCCACGGGTTCCGCCAAGCGCTCGCCGGCGACACGGCCGTCCTCTACTTCAACAAGCCGTCGACGCGTACGCGGCTGTCCCTCGAGACGGCCGTCGCGCGTCTGGGCGGCGTGCCGATCATGGTCGGTCCGAACGACCTGCAGCTCGGGCGCGGCGAGACGATCGAGGACACGGCTGCCGTGATGAGCCGCTACTCGCGCGCCATCACCATCCGCACGTTCTCCGACGACGACGTCCGGCGCTTCGCCGAGACGGCGACCGTCCCGGTCGTGAACGCGCTGACCGACAAGCACCACCCCTGCCAGAGCCTGGCCGATCTGCAGACGCTGAGCCAGCGCTTCGGCGCCCTGCGCGACGTCGTGCTGACCTACGTCGGCGACGGCAACAACGTGGCGCACAGCCTGATCGAGGCTGCGGCGATCGTCGGGATGACGCTGCGCGTCGCGACCCCCGAGGGCTATGGGCCGGACGCCGACATCGTGGCGGCCGCCCAGGCACGTGCCGTGCGCTCCGGCGCGACGATCGAGATCACCACGGATGCACGCGCTGCGGCCGAGGGTGCCCACGCGATCTACACCGACACGTGGGTGTCGATGGGGGATCCCGACGAGGAGCGCGCGGCCCGGCTCGCGGTGTTCGCCCCGTACCAGGTGAATGCAGCACTCATGGCGTGCGCGCGTCCCGAGGCGGTCTTCATGCACTGCCTGCCGGGGCACCGTGAGGAGGAGGTCACGGCCGAGGTCGTGGACGGCCCGCAGTCTGTCGTCTTCGACCAGGCCGAGAACCGTCTCCACACGGCCGTGGGTGTCTTGTACGCCCTTCTGGGTGGACGCCTCGAAGGTGCGGCCTCCGATCTGGAGCGCTGATGCGCGTGGTCATCGCCCTGGGCGGCAACGCCCTCCTGCGCCGCGGGCAGCCGCTCGACACGGAACTGCAGCGCTCCAACTTGCGCGAGGCCGCGCATGCCATCGCCGAGGTGGCGGACGATCATCAGATCGTCGTGACCCACGGCAACGGGCCGCAGGTCGGGTTGCTGGCGCTGCAGGCCGCGGCCTACGAGGACGCTCCGGTGCCCCCGCTGGACGTCCTCGGCGCCGAGAGCGAGGGCATGGTCGGCTACATGATCGACCAGGAACTCTCCAACGCGCTGCCGGATCGCCAGGTTGCGACCTTGCTCACGCAGATCGAGGTCGACGAGCACGACCCCGCCTTCGACGCACCGACCAAGCCGATCGGCCCCCTCTACGACGCGGACCGCGCTGCCGCCCTGGAGGCCCAGCGTGGCTGGTCGTTCGGGGAGTACGACGGCGGCTACCGTCGCATCGTCGCGTCCCCTGAGCCGCGCCGCATCCTCGAGCTCGACACGATCCGGGTGCTGCTGCAGGCCGAGCGGATCGTCGTGTGCGCAGGTGGCGGCGGCATTCCCGTGGTCGTCACGCCGGCGGGTGCGTGGCGCGGCATCGAAGCCGTGATCGACAAGGACCGCTCCGCGGCCCTGCTGGCCGAGAAGCTCGATGCGCACGTCCTGCTGATGCTGACGGACGTGCCCGGGGTCTACCGCGAGTGGCCTTCGAAGACCGGTGAGCCGATCGCCGACTGCACCCCGGAGGAGCTCGAAGCCCTCAAGCTCGAGCAGGGCAGCATGGGGCCCAAGGTCGAGGCGGGCTGCCGCTTCGTGCGTGCGGGGGGCAAGCTGGCCGGCATCGGCGCGCTCGCCGACGCGGCGAAGATCCTCCGCGGCGAGGCGGGGACGCGCATTCGCGCAGCAGTGTAGGGACGCCTCCCGCTGCGGACTCAGTCCGCGAGCGCGAAGTCGATGCCGAGGCCCTTCAGGTGGGAGCGCTCGGTCGTGAGATCCCGCACGGTCAGCGGATGAGCTTCGAGCCAGCGTGCCGGCACGTGCAGGCGCACGACGCGCCCCTGTCCCGTCAGCCGGAACGGCGGCAGTGGCGCGGGGCTCCGGCCACGGTGCAGCAGGACCGCGAGGCGCAGGAGCACGAGGAGTTGCGCCGCTTGCTCGAACTGCGCGTCGGACAGGTGCTCGAGCGCTTGCGCGTCCAGCTTGCGACGGTGGCAGGCGACCACGGCCGCGAGCAGCGCCTGGTCGTCCTTCGAGAAGCCGGCCATGTCGGCGTGAGCAATGAGGTAGCCGCCATGCTCGTGGTAGCGGCTCCACGACACGGCCAGACCGATCTCGTGCAGGCGAGCCGCCCACGCCAGCAGGCGGCCGTCCTCGGTGCTGTCCAGGTCCCACGACGGCGGCATGTGGCTCAGCAGTGCGAGCGCTGTGCGCTCGACGCGTGCAGCCTGGGCCAGGTCGACACGGTAACGGCTCTGGAAGCTGCGGATCGTGCGCTCACGGACGTCCTCGTGGCGGATGCGCCCGAGCAGGTCGTACATCACGCCCTCGCGCAGCGCCCCGGGGGAGACCGTCATCTCGCGGATGTCGAGGCGCTCGAAGAGCGCCAGCAGGATGGCGAGGCCGCCCGGGAAGACAGGCGCGCGTGTCGGCTTCAGCCCCTCCAGTTCCAGGCGCGACGTGTGCTTCGCCGAGAGCACGACAGCGCGCAGCTCCTGCAGGCCGGCCGCCGTGATGCCGCCTTCGCTCCAGCCGTTGGCCGTGAGGATGCTCGCCGCGGCGCGCAGGGTCCCCGAGGCGCCGACCGCTTCACTCCAGCCGGACTCGCGGAACGCACGCTCGATCCGCTGCAGCTTGCCTGCGGCGGCCAGCTGGGCTTCGCCCAGGGCGCGCTTGGTGATCGCTCCCTCCCGGAAGAAGCGACGTGTCATCGCGACGCAGCCCATCTTCAGGCTATGCACCTCGATCGGCTCGAAGCGCTCGCCGAGGATGAGCTCCGTGCTGCCCCCGCCGATGTCGACCACCAGCCGCGGCCCGGGCTCGTTGGCCAGGCTGTGTGCCACGCCGAGGTAGATCAGCCGTGCCTCTTCGGGGCCGGCGATGATCTCGATGGGGTGCCCCAGCGCCTCCTCCGCCGAGGCGAGGAAAGCGGCGGAGTCCTTGGCCTGGCGCAGCGTGCTCGTCGCAACAGCCCGCACGCGCTCGGACGGCACGTGCCGGAGGCGCTGGCTGAACCTGGCGAGGCTGCGCAGGGCGCGATCGGCGGCCTTCTTGGTGAGACGCTTGCCCTTGCCCAGCCCCTTGGCGAGTTGTACCTGGTCGCGGACGCGGTCGAGCATGGCGATCTCGTCACCGTGCACCCGTGCGATCGCGAGGTGGAAACTGTTCGAGCCCAGGTCGACGGCGGCGAGTTGTCGTGCGTCCGGCGTGGGGGCGGCACCGCGGGCGGGAGAGGCGGAGTCGTTCACGCTGTCGTTCCTCGGGCCCCGGTCACAAGGCGCAGCGATTGTGCCTTGAGGCCGTCCGTTTCGTCAGGCGCTTTCGTCCAGGCACCTCTCGCACGCGTGACGCAGCGCACGCTCGCGCGGGTCGTCGAAGACGTTGAAGCCCAGGCGGTTCGTCACGTAGGCATAGCCCGAGGCGCGGTCGGGATCCGCGTAGGCGAACGAGCCGCCCACGCCGGGTGCGCCGAAGGCCGCGTCGGATGCGCCGAACGGGAAGCCGGCGCCGGGCTTCATGAACCCCAGGCCGTACGCGGTGTGGCGCTTGAACACGCCGTCCCACGAGCCCGCCGGCGGCAGGCGTGCCGGCTCCCGCAGCAGCGCGAGGGTCGCTTCATCGATTCCGAGCAGCGCGCCGTCCGTCGCCAGCGAGCCGTACAGGGACGCGAGCGCACGTGCCGTGGCATAGCCGTTGGAGGCCGGCATCTCCACCGCGCGCCATAGCGGAGCGTCGAGATCGGCCGGTCCCTTCAGCTTCGGGTTGCGAATGCTGCGCGCGGCGAGTGAGCGCGGGTACGCCAGCGCGAGGCCGAAGCGGGGTGAGAGCGCACGGGGGTGCAGGAAGAGGCGCCACGGGTTCAGCTTCTCGATGGGGGCGATGCGCTCGTCGGGCACGTCGGCAGGCAGTCCGATGTACATGTCGCCGCCGAGCACCTGCGCCACCTCGTCTCGTACGTACCGGCCCAGACTGCGTCCGGCCGGGTCGAGGCGGCGCACCAACTCCCCTTGGTAGAAGCCCAAGCTGATCGCGTGGTACGCGTGGCGCGTCCCGGGCGGCCACGCGGGTGCTTGACGCGCGAGGATCGTCGCGAGTGCGTCGGCGTCTTCGAGGTCGCGCGCCGTGAGACGGACGTCCACACCGGAGAGTCCCGCCTGGTGCGCGAGCAGCGTGCGGACGGTCACGTCCTGCTTGCCGCCGGCGGCGAAGGCGGGCCAGTAGTCGGCGACCGGCGCGTCGTAATCGAGCCGTCCGCGCGCGTGGAGGTGGGCGAGCGCGGCCGCGGCCACGCCCTTCGTCACGCTGTAGATCAGGACGAGCGTGTCCCGCTCCCAGGCGCTTCCGCCGGACGTGTGGTGGCCGCCCCACAGGTCCACGACCAGGCGTCCGTCCTGCAGGAGGCTGCAGGCCGCCCCCAGCTCACGCCGCCGCTCGAAGTTGGCCGCGAACGCCGCGCGCACCGGCTCGAATCCCGGCGCGGTCGTGCCGTGGATGGTGGGGGTGGGCGGGCTCACGCTCGCCCTTCTACGGCAGCGGGATGGCTCACGCCAGCGCCAGCCGTGGCCCCCGGCCCGGAACGTCGGCCGGTCCCAGGTGCACGTGCTGGAGGTCCATGCTGCCTCCTGGGATCGGCCGGTCCAAAACGAGGAGCGGCCGGAGCACGCGTGCTCCGGCCGCCCTGGTCTGGTTGCCGCTCTTGGCCTAGCTGCGGTCGTCGATCGCGACGAACTTGCGCTCGGTGGGGCCCGTGTAGACCTGGCGCGGGCGGTTGATGCGGCTCTTCGGGTCCTCGCGCATCTCCTTCCAATGGGAGATCCAGCCCGGGAGGCGGCCCAGCGCGAACAAGACCGTGAACATCTCCGTGGGGAAGCCCATCGCCCGGTAGATGATGCCGCTGTAGAAGTCGACGTTCGGGTACAGCTTGCGCTGCACGAAGAAGTCGTCCTCCAGCGCGATCTTCTCGAGGTTCTTCGCGATGTCGAGCAGCGGGTCCGAGACCCCGAGCTCACCGAGCACCGCGTCGCAGGCGCCCTTCAGCAGGCGTGCGCGCGGGTCGAAGTTCTTGTAGACGCGGTGTCCGAAGCCCATCAGGCGGAAGCCCGACGACTTGTCCTTGGCCATGGCGACGTACTTCTCGTAGTCACCCCCGTCGTCCTGGATGCGCTGCAGCATCTCGAGAACCTTCTGGTTGGCCCCACCGTGCAGCGGGCCCCACAGCGCCGTGATGCCGGCTGCAATCGAGGCGAAGAGGTTCGCCTGGCTGCTGCCGACCATGCGCACGGTGGACGTGCTGCAGTTCTGCTCGTGATCCGCATGCAGGATGAGCAGCATGTTCAGCGCCTTGGCCAGCGTCGGGTTGACCTGGTAGAGCTGCGACG
>JAHEIK010000283.1 GCA_024639415.1 Planctomycetota bacterium | reverse complement strand
GGGGCCGGCCACGGCCGGGCACATCGACGTCGAGCCGGCCGCCTTCGCTTGTGGTGCGCGCCTCCGGAGCTTCCTCTGGGACGAGAAGAGCGACCGGGTTGCGCTGATCCTGGAGATGGCCGGCCCGTTCGCCGGGGAGGTCCACGTCCAGGTCCGCTTGTTGAACGGCGCCGGCGCAGAGATCGGCGTGATCGAGGCGCCCCTCGGCCGCGGCAGCATGTGGCGGACCGGCGACCGACTGCTTTGTGCCGGCTGGACCCCGAGCGACGCCGGGGAGGCACTCGGGTGGCCCCGGGAGGAGCGGCCCCCATTGAATCCGAGCTCCCTCGAGGTCCGCCTCTACACGCATGTGAAACGTCCGGGGCTCGAGGAGCGTCATTGGATTGGTCTGCAGGACGATCCGCAGAGCACGCACGTCACCCTGAAGTTGCCGTAGGGGCGATGGTGAGGCGCGCCGGGCGCGCCGAATCCTCGCCCGACCCGTTACGATGGAACCCCTGCAACCCCCCGGATCCCCTTCGATGCTCTGAACGTTGAACAGTCCTACAAGGATCGCGGTCGTGGTCCTGTTCACCCTCGCCGGCCTGGCCGCCCGCACGTGGCTCGGCTTCGAGCCCGGCTTGATGCTCGGCCTGCTCGCCGGCTTCGTCGTCGCGTCCGTGATCCCGACGAAGACCTCCTGCCGCGTCGCGCCGCGACCGCCTGAGGCGGAGGACACCGCCGAGCGGCCGTGACACCCCCGTCGCACGTCGGCTCGTCGCTGTCGCCCTCCATGGCCGCCCGGACGCGGCGCATGTACCGTGACGCTCCGCCATGCGTCCGCTCGTCATCCTCCTCAGCCTGCTGACGCTCGCCATCGGCGGCATCGCGGCCTTCGCCTGGGCGCGCGCCGGCCAGGACCGCTACAGCGCACTCGAGGACGAGGGCATGGCGCTCGCACGCGTGCTGCGCGGCGCCGCCGCCGAAGCAGCGCTGACCGTGCGGTCGGCCGAGGAGCAGCTCGCCGGACGTCTGGGCGCCTACGCCGCCTACGCCGACCATCTCGTCGCGACCACCCGTGCGCCGGCCGCCGAGGTCCTCGCCTCCGTCGCCGAGAAGGGCGAGCTCGGGCAGGTCTTCCTGTTCGACGCCTCGGGGGAGCAGATCGCCTACACGCGCTGGCCTCCACCTCTGGTGCGCAGCACCGGTCCCGTGCTCAGCTCCGAGCGCAAGCATGAACTCGAGTGGCAGGAAGCCGCGGCGGCGCTCGCCGCCCAGACCCCGGTGGAAGAGGAACTCATCGTCGAGGGGCTGCGTTCGAACGTCTTCGGCACGCGGGAGCGCTTCGGCGTGCTGTACGGGCGTGCCGGAGGTGGCACCCTGCTGCTGCGCGCCAACGCAAAGGAGCTGTCCACCCTGCGCAGCCGCTTCGGGCTCGACCCGCTGCTCGAGCACTACGTCGACGTGCCCTCCGTGGCGTCCGTCCGCATCTGGGGCGGCGACGGTCGCGTGCGGCTGGCTCGCGGCCTGAACGCGGAGGATGCCACCGACCTCCCCGAGAGTCTGGACGCCGATGGCCTGGTGTCGCTCGACGGGCCGCATCTCCGTGCGCTCCTGCCCGCCGAGACCGGCGTCGAGAATCTGGTGGTCGACGTGCGGCTCTCGCGGGAGGGTGCAGACGCGGCTGTCGCTGCGACGCGCCGGTCCATCTTGCTCGGCGCCCTGTTGGCGCTAGCCCTGGCGCTGGGGGCGGGCAGCGTGCTGCTCGCGCGCGAGTCCGCCACGCGTCGTGCGAACGCTGCCGCGGCCGCAAGACTCGACGAGGAGCGCAGGCTCGCTGAGATGGGGGCGCTGGCCGGTCTGGTGACCCATGAGGTCAACAACCCACTCAACTCGATCCGCCTCGCGCTGGGGGTACTCGAGGGTGGCCCGTCCGAGGAGGCACGCGCCGCGGTGCATGCCACGATGAAGGACGAGATCGCGCGCATGAGCCGGACGCTCGACGGCTACATGGCCCTGGCAGGGACGGACCACGGCCGCAAGCGTCGCGTCGATCCGCCGGCGTTGCTCGAGGCCCTGCGCGCGCGCGTCGCTGCCGAGGCACGTGAGCGTGGCGTCGCGCTGGACCTCGCCGCGGCGCCGGACGCGCCCGCGGTGCTCGGTGACCCCGTCGTGCTGGAGCAGGCGCTCGCCAATCTGGTACGCAATGCGCTCCAAGCCACGCCGCCGGGCGGCACCGTATCGGTGCGCTGGGCACGCGCGGACGCCCAGACGGCAGCGATCACTGTCACGGACGACGGACCGGGGTTCCCCGCGGACCCCTCCCTCCTCCTGCGCCTCGGCGGCGGCTCGGGCGCCGAGGGGCACGGCCTCGGGCTCCCACTGGCGAAGCGCTTCATCGAGGCCCACGGCGGCCGGCTGACGTTGGAGAACCAGGCGCAGGGCGGCGCACGCGTCACGGTACGCCTGCCGCGAGCGCAATGCGGAGAGCACGATGTCTGACGGCCGCATCCTGATCGTGGAGGACGAGGAAGGACAGCGCACGCTGCTGCGCGCCCTGCTCGAGGGGCGCGGGTTCGCCGTCGACACGGCGTCCGGCGTGACCGAAGCCAAGGCGGCGCTCCAAGCCGCACCGCCCGACGTGCTCCTCACCGACTACAACATGGAGGACGGCAACGGCGTCGACGTCCTCAAGGCAGCGCGCGCCGCCGATCCGGCGCTGGGTGTCGTGTTGATCACGGCCTACGGCACCGTGCCCCTGGCGGTCGAGGCCATGCGCGAGGGGGCGGTCGACGTGCTGCTCAAGCCCGTCGATCCCGAAGCCCTGCTGACGGTGATCGGCCGTGCCTTGCGGATGAAGGCCATGCGCGTCGAGAACGTGCAGCTGCGCGCACGCTTGCACGAGCAGTTCACGTCGGGAGGCATCGCTGCGAGCAGTGAGTCGATGCGCGCCGTGCTCTCCGACGCGCTGCGCGTGGCGCCCACGCGCGCGACAGTGCTCGTCACCGGCGAGAGCGGCACGGGCAAGGAGCTGATCGCCAACCTCCTGCACGAGGAGGGCGCGCATCCCGCCGGCCCGTTCGTGGCAACCCACTGCGCGGCCTTGCCCGAGTCGCTGCTCGAAAGCGAGCTGTTCGGCCACGCCAAGGGCTCCTTCACGGGCGCGGTCGCCGACCGCAAGGGGCGCTTCGAAGAGGCGGACGGCGGCACGCTCTTCCTCGACGAGATCGGTGAGATCTCGCCTCCGGTGCAGGTGCGGCTCCTGCGGGTCCTGCAGGAGCGCGAGATCGTGCGCGTCGGCGAGAACCTCGCGCGGCCGATCCACGCCCGCCTGGTCGCGGCTACGAACCGCAACCTCGAAGAGGAGGTCGCGGCAGGCCGCTTCCGCGAGGATCTCTTCTACCGGATCAACGTCGTGCACCTGCACGTCCCGCCGCTGCGCGAGCGACGGGCGGATCTGCCGGAGCTCGTGGCCGCCTTCACGAAGGACTGCGCCGAGCGCGACGGCCTGGCACCCCTGCCCTTCAGCGCGGAGGCCATGGACGTGCTGGGTCAGCACGCTTGGCCGGGCAACGTGCGCGAGCTGCGCAACGCCGTCGAGCGCGCGCTGCTGCTCGCGCCGGGCGAGGCGGTGGGGGTGGAGGACCTCCCCGCCGCGGTCCGTGGAGGCGCTGTGGGGCAGGCCGAGCCGGACCAGCAGCAGGGCCTGGACGCTGCCGTCGCCGCCCTCGAGCGACGCATGATCAAGGAGGCGCTGGCCCAGACCGGTGGGGTCCAGACGCGGGCGGCGGCGCTGCTGGGCTTGGCCGAGCGCGTCCTGCGCTACAAGATGAAGAAGCACGGCATCGAGCGCGGGGCGTAGGCACTCGACGCTTTCGGCCCCCCGCTCGACGAAATTGTCGAGCCGGCAGGAGGCCCCTCACGTGGCCGCCGTCTCTCAGAGCCCCATTGCATGGGCTCGCTCGGGATCTTCGGATGGGCCTGGCTCTGGGGCACAGCCCTTGCGCTTGGCTGGGCTCAACACGCTCGAGAGAACCCATCCATGACGCACGACAGTTCGCCCGACCGACCCAGCAGGATCCGGATCCTCCCGGGCTTGGTCGTCGCCCTCCTGGGGCTCGGCCTCTTCATGACCGGCCTCGTCGGTTCTGCCCTCACCTCCAGTACCGACATCACCAAGGCGGAAGCCCGTGGCGGGCGCGGTGGTGGCGGCGGCGCCGGCCGTCCCCCGCCCAAGGGTGATCGTCCGCCTCCCAAGAAGGGCGACCGTCCCGAGAAGAAGGACAAGAAGGATCGTCCCGACAAGAAGGACAAGAAGCGCAAGAAGGACGACGAGAAGCAGAAGCGCGGCGACCGCGACGGCGCCTGCAAGAAGAAGATGGACGAGGACGGCGACTCGGCCACCGACAAGCAGGACAAGAAGTGCAAGAAGAAGCGCAAGAAGAAGCGCAAGGACGGCAAGAAGCCGCCGCCCCCGCCGCCGCCCCCCGGTGACGACGACGAGGACGACGCGGCCTAGAGCCTGCCGACATCCACGCACAGACAACCGCAGCGCCGGTGGCCTTCAGGCCACCGGCGTCTTCGCATAGACTCCTCCTCCCAGGAAGCACCATGACGACGTTCGTTCGACTCTTCGCTACGCTCGCCTTGGCGCTGCCGTTCGCCCTCCAGGCCCACGCGGACGAAGTCAAGGCGAAGACGGACGCGAAGCCCGCGCCGACGCTCGAGAGCCTGCAAGCGCGCTGGGAGTCGAAGCCGGGCAGCATCCGCGCCGGCATCCGACTGCAGGATGCCTACCGCGCAGCAGGCAAGCCGTCGCAGGCCACGACACTCTTCAAGGCCAAGCTGGACGAAGCGCCCGACGATCTGGCCCGGTCCTTCCTCTACGGACGCAGCAAGGGGGGCAAGGCTGGTGTGGCTCTCATGCGCACAGCCTTGGCGCAGAATCTCGGCCTCACCAACGGCCGGACGACCGGCCTGCTCGACGCCTGGATCGCGCTCACGGTGGCCGAGGTTCGCATGGGCAACGGGGCGCAGGCGGCCTCGGCCGCGCTGCGCGTCACGACCTTGCGAGGCAAGGCAGCGGACTGGACCTACCTGGGGTGGATCCAGGAGGCAATGCTGGGCAACGCCGAACTGGCGACGGCCTCCTACCGGAGCGCGATCAAGGCCGACGCGAACCACCTCGCGGCGCGCAACGCACTCGTTCTGCTGCTCGCCGAAGACGAGAAGCTGACGGAGGCGCTGAAGATCGCCCGCGGGAGCGTCGAGAAGCACAAGCGCAACGCGACCGCGCAGCTTCACCTGGGCATCGTCCTGGGTATGTCCGGCGACACGAAGGGTGCCTCCCAGGCCTACGACGCGGCGCTGGCCTGCGCCGGTGACGACGCCGACACGCTCGCCGAGATCGGCTCGGGTTACATCGATATCGAGGAACTGGAGCTGGCGGAGAAGGCACTCCGCAAGGCCTTGGACATCGATCCCGATCATGGGGATGCGCTGACGAGTCTCGGCAGCGTCGCGCTGGACATGGGCAACGTCAGTGGCGCAGCGAAGTACCTGAAGCAAGCCGCGCGACTGTTGCCTGACGATCCGCACGTGGCGTACCTGCAGGGCGTGTGCCTGCAGCGCCAGGGCAAGCACAGCGGCGCGATCAAGGCCTTCAGGAAGGCGACCAAGCTGGATCCCAAGAGCGTGGAGTACCTCGTCGTGCTGGCGCTCGC
>JAHEIK010000282.1 GCA_024639415.1 Planctomycetota bacterium | reverse complement strand
AAGGTGGCCGGGGCGATGCGTGCGCCACCGGTGAACTGGTCGCCGCCACTGCCGCAGCCACCGAGCCAGAGAGCGCCGAGCAGGGCGAGGAACAGCGGGAGCAGGGTGCGCGTGCGCATCGGGGGATCCTCCGCGAGAAGTCCCCGATCCTCCCAGGGCCCGGCGAGGGACGCAAATCCGACCTGCCCAAGACCACGAGCCCTGAACAGACAGGCCCGGGGAGCGCCCTAGCGGTCCCTCGCGACGGCACGGGACGCAGCCGGCAACTCGGCCAGGGGTAGCAAGGCGCCCGTGAGCGGATCGATCGCGAACAGGGTAGGCGGCAGGATCATCGCGAGGTCCGGCACGAGGCCATAGAGCTTCGCGTTGCTGAAGGCCAGGGCCTGGATGCCCAGCGTCTGCGCCAGCGCGGCACCGCCGGACGTGGTGCCCGCCCCCACGTCGTAGAGGTAGAGCTGATCCGTGTCCGGACCGGGTACGACGTACAGCGAGTCCACACCCGACGCCGCCACGGCTCCACCCGCGGCGAGTCCACTGACCGTCGCGAACGGATGGACGTCGCCCAGCAAGAGATCGATCTCGACCAGCTCGGTTCCGGCAGTGCGGCAGATCAGGCGCCCGTCGAGGAAGGTCGCGTCGACGAGGTCGACGGGCAGCTCGGTGACGGCATCGCGCACCGCAGCGATCACGGTGCCCTCCCCGCTCAGCGGGTTGATCCGGATCAGTCGCTCGAACGAGCCCTCCTCGACGGCGTACAGCATGCCGTCGGGCCCCATGGCCATGCAGCGGATGGCGTAGCCGATCGACCCGACGATGCCCGTCGCGCCCGTCGTCAGATCGACTGTGTAGAGGCGCGGATCGACCGCAGCGGAGTCCTGCGCGACATAGAGCAGCGGCGCGACGTAGGTGAAGCCCTGCGAGAGCAGCACGCCGTCCGGCGAGGAGGCGTTGTCGCCGAGCAGGCTGATGACCGTGGGGCCGACAACGCCGGGCGGACTCTCGACGACGATCGTCTCGTCGCTCAGGATCTGCCACGTCCCGGCTTCCACCGCGCCGAAGCGGATCTGGCGGATCGTGTGCAGCGGATCGAGGAACCCGGTCCCGCTGAGGGTGATCTCCGTGCCCCCGGCCGTCGTGCCGGATGCAGGGGAGACGTCGGTGAGCGTCTGCGGGAACGCGTTGTCGGCCGGCGCACCGCCGCCGCCGCCACACGCCTGGAGGACGCCCAGCAACACCACGAGGGCCGCCGCAACCATCATTCGCGTATTCATGACCTGCTACTTCCCGAACCAACCGACGCGCAACAACCCGCTGCGATCGTGCATGACGCCGCGGCCCTGTGCAACAGGGATGCCGCTGACGAGCGCGTACGCCCTGAGCGCCGCCGGAGCCCAGGAGCCTGCCCCGCGCGGCCGATTCTGCTCTGCGCGCTCCTCTGTCGTAGGCCGGAAGGGCACCTCAAACGGCGTAAACGCGGCCTTACGGCTGCTCCGAGCCGCCAGACTCACGCACGGCCGCGAGCCGCGACGCGACGGACTTGGCTGCCGGACACTCACGCTCGCCGCAGCACGTCGAGCTGAGCCGGCGGCGAACGGCGCGCCAGCCCAGGTACGCCACGGTGGCGAGTCCGATGACGGCGACACCCCACTCCTGCGCGCTCATGGTCCGAACCCCAGCAGCAAGCCACCCTGGTAGACGATCAGGCTCGCCACGTAGGCCAGCACCGTCATGTAGGCCAGCATGAAGAGCGGCCAGCGCCACGAGTTCGTCTCGCGCTTCACGACGGCGAGGGTCGACATGCACTGACACGCGAGCACGAAGAACACCATCAGCGAGATGGCCGTGAGGGGTGTGTGGACGGGGCTCCCGTCGGGGCGCCGATCCTCACGCAACTTCGTCCGCAGCGGTGCCGACTCCTCGTCCGCCTCCCCCACGCTGTACACGACGCCGAGCGTGGACACCATCACCTCACGTGCGGCAAACGAGGCGATGAGCCCGACACCGGTCTTCCAGTCGTAGCCCAGCGGCTCGATCAGCGGCTCGATGCTGTGGCCGAGCCGTCCGGCGTAGCTCTGCTCGAGCTGCGCCCCGGCTTCCCAGTCGGCGACCGCGGCTTCGTCTTCGCCCGCCTCGATGCGCTGCGCGGCTTCCTCGGTGATCGCGTCGTCCTTGGGGAAGTAGGCGAGGAACCACAGCACGATCGAGATCGCCAGGATGATGGTGCCGGCCTCGCGGATGAACACCCAGGCACGCCCGAGCACGGTGCGCACGACCTGCTTCGCCACGGGCATGCGGTACGAAGGAAGCTCGAGCAGGAACGTCGAGGCCTCGCCCCGGAACAACGTGCGGCGCAGGATCCACGCCACCAGCAACGCCGCGCTGACCGAGAGCAGGTACATCGAGAGCAGCGTCAGCCCCTGGTAGCCCAGCGGAATGAACGCGCCGATGAGCAGGGCGTAGACAGGAAGCCGCGCACTACAGGACATCAGCGGCGCAACGAGGATGGTGACCATGCGGTCGCGACGGTTCTCGATCGTGCGCGCGCTCATGACGCCGGGGATCGCGCACGCGAAGGACGACATCAGCGGCACGAACGACTTGCCCGAGAGCCCCGTCCCGCGCATGAGGCGATCGATGAGGAAGGCGGCACGCGAGAGGTAGCCGAGGTCCTCCATGATCGTGAGGAACAGGAACAGCAGGCAGATCTGGGGCAGGAAGATCACCACGTTGCCGACGCCGGCGATGACGCCGTCGACGAGCAGGTCGGTGAGGACGCCGTCGCCGAGCAGGCTCTGGACCCGCGCACCGAGCCACCCCGTGCCTTCCTCGATGACGTCCATGAAGGGCGCTGCGCCGGCGTAGACGGCCCAGAAGATGACCCCCATCACGCCCAGGAAGATGAGCGGTCCGAACACCCGGTGGGTCAGGACGCGGTCCGCACGCTCCGAGCGGCGCGGTCCTGCGGCGACGAGGGGTCCGCGCACGGCCGCTGCGACCTTGCCACAGAAGGCGTAGCGGCACTCGGCCTCCACGGCCTCGCGGTCGATGCCCGCGGCTTCCATCGCCTGCCGCGCATCCGCGACGGCACGCCGCAGCGGCTCGCCCCCCTGGACGAGGAACGGATCGTCGTCCGCCGCCGAGGTGAGCAGGCGCAGGGCCTCGCCTTCGGCAGCGCCCTCGGGCACGCTGCCCATCGCGCGCACGGCTTGGGTCAGGCCGTCGAGAGCGTGCTCGCCCTCCAGCGAGAGGCTCCACAGGCGCCCGGGGGTCTTCGCGGTCGTCATCACGTCCACGAGGTCGTCGATGCCGCGACCGGTGCGCCCCACGATGGGTACGACCGGGACGCCGAGCTCGACCGCCAGCCGCTCGGCGTCGACGGGTGTGCCGCGCCGCTCGACGACGTCCATCATGTTGAGCGCAATGACAACCGGCGTGCCCGTCTCGAACAGCTGCGTCGCGAAGTAGAGGTTGCGCTCCAGGTTCGACGCGTCGACGACCGCAACCACGCAGTCCGGACGCGGCACCTGCTCGTCGAGGCCCAACAGCACGTTGCGCGCAACGCGCTCGTCTTCCGAGCGCGGGTAGAGGCTGTAGCAGCCGGGTAGGTCGACGACGCGTGCGTTGCGTCCGTCGGGCAGCTCGAGACTGCCCTCCACGCGCTCGACCGTCACGCCGGGGTAGTTGCCGACCTTGCGGCGCAGTCCCGTCAGCGCGTTGAAGACGGAGGTCTTGCCCGAGTTCGGATTGCCTGCCAGTGCGACGACCGGGCGTCGCGTGGCGTCAGCTGCTGCGCTCGACGAGGACGGTGTCTGCCTCCGACCGTCGGAGGGAGAGGTGGTATCCATGGAGTTCGATCTCCATCGGGTCGCCCAGCGGGGCAAGACGCACGACGCGCAGCGGTGTGCCGGACACGAACCCCATCTCGAGGAGCCTCCGGCGCAAGATGCCGGAGCCTCGCACGTGGCGCACGATAGCGCACGTACCCGGAGCGAGGTCTGCCAGGGTCTGACCGGCAGCGGCAGGGTCAACGACGCGAGCACCAGTCGGCAGGGGCATCGGCGTGTTCATTCTGAGAATGATACGCAGAATCGCGCCCCTGCCACATCGGGAACGAGCGCCGCGCTCACATTCGGCGGCGGGCCGCCCGAACCGGCCTCAGGCAGGCGTCGGCCAAGCCAGGCCCGCCGACGGCACGACGTGACAGCCCAGCAACTCCACCTCCGGCGTCAGATAGCCGTCCTTGACGGGCTCCTCGCTGCACAGGTCGGTCGAGAGGTACTTCTTGTTGCTGTCGCAGAAGATCGTGGCGACGACCGAGTCCTCCCCCTGGTCGTAGGCCACACGCAGGGCGCCCAGGAAATTGGCGCCCGAGCTGATGCCCACGGCGAGGCCCAACTGGGCCGCCAGGGCCTGCGCCATCAGGATCGCATCGCCATCCCAGACGTCGATGATCGAGTCCAGCTCATCCAGGTGGACGATGGCCGGCACGAACTCGTCGCTGATGCCCTGGATGCGATGCGAGCCCACCCGCTCGCCCGTGCGCAGCGTCGGGGAGTTGGCCGGCTCGAGCGGATGCACGTGGACCCCGGGGAAGCGCTCCTTCAGGTGGCGCCCGACCCCCATCACCGTGCCGCCGGTGCCGACGCCGGCCACGAAGGCGGTCGGCTCGAGGCCGAGGGAAGCGAGCTGGGCCACGATCTCGGGCCCCGTGGTGAGGAGGTGCGCCTCGACGTTGGACGCGCTCTCGAACTGGCGGGGCGTGAAGACGTGCTCGTTGCGCTCCGCATACGCCTCGACCCGCGCGATGCTGCCGAGGAAGCCGCCTTCGTCCGAAGAGATCGGCACGATGCTCGCGCCCAGGCTCTGGATCACGAGCACGCGCTCCCGACTCATCCAGTCCGGCATGTAGATGCGCACGTCGTGGCCCAGCGCGCGGCCGACGGCCGAGAAGCTGATGCCCGTGTTGCCGCTCGTAGCCTCGGCGATCAGGTCGCCGGGCTCGATCTCGCCGCGGTGGTACGCCGCTTCGAGGATGTGCAGCGCCATGCGGTCCTTGATGCTGCCGGTGAAGTTCTGGATCTCGTACTTCGCGTAGACCGTGAGGCGCCGGCCGCGGAAGCGACACGGGAGCGCGAGCATCTTCGTGTCGCCGATCATGCGTCGCAGCGACTCGAGACGCTCCTGGGTGGTCGCCGGCATGCCTGCCTCCTCGGGCCCGGCCGTCACCCCCACCGACGAGCTCCGCCTGCCCTCGTCCCACTATCCGTGCGCGGGCCTTGCAGGTCGTGCGAAATCAGGCCATGGAAGCGACGCGCGCGCTCAGAGCGCGGAGCGTGAGGCAACCCGCGGAAGACCCGGGCGCACCCGCAGCCTCGCGCGGAGGCCGCGTCCCCTTGCACGCAGTTCGACCGTCCAGCCGGTCGCGCCGTCGCGCATGACGACGGTCTGCACGTCGATGTCGCCGACCCGCACGCTGCCGCCCGTGTGGAGCGGATCGCGGGCCAGTGCGTGGCGCGTGTGTGCCAGCGCGCCTTCGACCGCATGGAACGTCTCCAGGGCCGTGGCGTCGTAGGCCGCGTCGCGACGCAGCGCCTGATCGCGCTCCACGAAGAGCGCAGCCAGGCTTCCGGCGACCACGAGCAGCCCCATGGCCCACAGCATGGCGGCACCACGTTCTTCCCGGCGCAGCCTCATCGCGGCCCT
>JAHEIK010000281.1 GCA_024639415.1 Planctomycetota bacterium | reverse complement strand
GGCCGTAGTTCTTCTTCTTCACCCAGGCGCCGTAGGCCTTGGCGAGGGTGTGCTCCGGGTCACTGAGCAGGCGGTAGGGGAAGTCGTACTTCGCCTTGAACTTGGCGTTCTTCTCGGGCTTGTCCGGGCTCACGCCCAGGATCGTCACGCCACGCCTGCGGAACTTGGCTACCTCGTCGCGGAACCCGCAACCTTCGGTCGTTCACCCGGGCGTGTCGGCCTTGGGATAGAACCACAGCACGTACGCCTTGCCGTCCAGGTCTGCGGACGAGAAGGCCTCTCCGTCCTGATCGAGCAGGTCGAACGCGGGAGCTTTGGAACCTTCGTGAATCTTCGCCATGGGTATCCTCCGGGGGCACGCATTCTGCCGGAGGGGGAGGCTGTGATGAAGATGCACCAGGAGGAGATCGAGATCGCCACCCGCGGACGGGGGCTGGTGGAGGTCAGCGCGGCCGTCCGGCGCGCCGTGAAGGCCGCAGGCTTTGCCACAGGGCTGTGCGTCGTCTACTGCACGCACACCTCCTGCAGTCTCGTGATCCAGGAGAACGCCGACCCCTCGGCGCGCCGCGATCTGGAGACGTGGCTGGAGAGGCTCGCGCCGGAGCGCGATCCCAGCTACACGCACACCGCCGAGGGCCCCGACGACATGCCCTCGCACCTCCGGTCCGCGGTGACCAGCACCTCCGAGACGGTCCCGGTCGTCGACGGCAACCTCGCGCTAGGGACCTGGCAGGGCATCTTCCTCGCCGAGCACCGCGCCCGGCCGCACCGCCGGCGCCTCATCGTGCACGTGACGGGAGCGTGAGCCCACCACGGCGAGTTCGACTCTTCCGGGTGCTGTAGGGGCCATGGGAGCCGCGCGCGAGCGAAGCGAGTCGCGAGGCGAGTCCTGGACCGGCTCCTACCCCAGCGCCGTCACGGTCGACCAGGTGATGAAGCCGAAGTAGATCGCCAGCAGCAGGATGCCTGCGAGGCGACCGATCCTGCGCTTGGCGACGACGGCGATGATCAGCGGCAGGATCGCCAGGCCGAGCATCAGCGGCATCATCACGTTCGGCACGGAGTCCTCGACGACCTGATCCACCAGCACACCGGCCGTGCCGAGCACCAGCAGCAGGTTGAAGATGTTGCTGCCGATCACGTTGCCGAGCACCAGGTCCGCCTTGTGCGCGCGTGCGGCGGCGATCGCGGTCGCAAGCTCAGGGAGGCTCGTCGCGAGCGCCACCAGTGTGCTGCCGATCACGACCTTCGAGACGCCCAGGTCCTCGGCCAGCGTGATGGCGCCCGTCTTGAACAGCTCTGCGCCGCCCAGGACGGCAGCGAGAGCCAGGGCCGCCTTGCCCAGATCGAACCAGGGCCGCTTCGGGGGCGGATCCCCGTCGTCGATGTCGCGGTGACGGACGGTGCCGAGCGCGAAGGCCATGTAAAGCGCGAAGGCCGTCAGCAGGATCAGGCCGTCGGTCCGGTCGACTGTGCCGTCGAGCACGAGCACGAAGGCGAGCACCGACGCCACGATGCCCACGGGGATCTCGACCTTGAGGAGGAAGCGGTTGACGTGCACGACGCACAGCAGGGCGGCGGTACCCAGGACGAGCGCGACGTTGGCTATGTTGCTGCCGACGACGTTGCCAACGGCAATCCCCGCCTCGCCGTCCAGGGCGGCGAGCGCGCTCACCGCCAGCTCGGGCATCGAGGTGCCGAAGCCGAGGATGAACACGCCTGCGAACGTGGGGGGGACGCCGTGACTGCGCGCGAACGCATCCGCCCCGTCCACGAGCAGATCTCCGCCCTTCCAGAGGAGGACGAAGCCGAGGGCGAGGTAGATGACCGTGACGGGACCCATGGGGGTCACGGTCTACGCGGCGGGGGAGGACTGCGCCAGAACCGGTCGGTCGAATCCGGACCGGTGGCGCCTACTTCCCGAACCCCTCGGCCTTGGCCTGCTCGCTGACGGCATCGCGCAGCGCCTTGTCGAGCGACTTCGAGTCGTCGAGCTTCTGCTCGGCCATCGCCTTCTTGACGAAGGCCGCACGCTTGGCGCTGAGCGCCTTGATCTCTTCCTGGAGCTTCGCGCGGGCCGCGGCCTTCTCCGCGAGGTAGGCCTTGCGCTCATCCGGGCTCAGCTTGCGCATCGGCTCGGGCAGCTCTTCGGTCTTGAGCTTCCCGGCGTCGAAGTCCTTTTCCTTCAGCCGGCCCACGAGGTCACCGGGGGCTGCGTAGCCGCTGCCGGCCTTGGCCTCTGCGCGCTGGGCGGCCGCCGGCGCGCCTGCCTTCGTGGCGTTGGCGTCCTGGGCCTTCTGGCGCGACTCGCGCTCGAGCCGCTCCCTGCCGTAGAAGACGTAGGTCTTGTTGAGCTTGCCGGAGAGCGCGGCGAGCTTCTTGTCGAACGGCGTCACGACGTTCACCGTGCCGCGGTTGTGGTCGATGTTGCTGAAGCGTCCGTTGAGGGACGCCAGCTCGCGCCAGCTCTTCGCGTCGCCGTCGTCGGCGCCGCCGCAGTAGATCGCGTTGACGTAGATACCGCGTGCTTGCGCTTGGCGTGCCACGTCGAGGAAGCGGCGCTCCTTGTCTTGGTCCGCCGACTCGTTACCGGCCACGAACAACGTCTTGAGCCCGGCGTCCTTGGCCCAGTCGAGGTCCTGCAGCGCGTAGTGCATTACGCGCCCGACCAGCTCCGTGCCGCCGTTCGTCCCGAGCGCGAACAGCTTCTCGCTGACCAGGTCGAGGTCGGTCGTGAGACCCGTCTGGATGATCACGTCGCCGGGCTTCGTCCCTGCTCCGGGCGAGCCGAAGGTGAGCAATGCGACGCGCAGGCGCGGCTCGGGCTTGAGGAGCGCCAGTTCGTTGACGACGCTCCAGAGCTTCTGGCGCGCGGCGTGGATGAGGCCGCTCATGGACCCGCTCGTGTCCAGACAGATGACGAGGTCGACCGCCTTGGGTGTCTTCGTGTCCGGGGCGAGCTTGTCGTGGGCTGCGGCGGGAGCCGCCGCGAGGACGACGATCAGGAGGGCGAGCAGGGCAGAGCGCTTGAACATGGCGGTTCTCCAGTGGGGTCACTCGATCAGACCCGCTTCTGCGGCCTGCGTTCGCAAGTCCTGTGCAAAGTCCTCACGGACGGGCGGTAGCCTGCTGGCGTGGATGCTCCTGTGCCCGAGACCCGCCTCGCCATAGGCCTGATGAGCGGTATGAGCATGGATGGGCTCGACCTCGCCCTCGTGCGCATTCATGGCCTCGGTGAGCGGGTCCAGGTCGAGCTGCTGGCCTCAGCGGGCGAGCCCTATCCGGCCGCCCTGAAGGCCCGCCTGCAGGCCGCCCGCGGCCCCGCGGGCCCCGAGGCGCGCGCGCTGGATGAGGACCTCGCACGCCTGTGGGGGAGCCAGGTCAGCGCCTTCCTGGCGTCCCACGGGGTGGCTGCGGGCGACGTTGCCGTTCTCGGCTCCCACGGGCAGACCCTTGATCACCGCCCGCGCCAGGACGGCCGGCCGGCGGAGACGCTGCAGGTCGGCTGCGGGCGCATCCTGCACGAGGCCACGGGCATTCCCACGGTCGTCGACTTCCGCCAAGCGGACATCGAGGCCGGGGGCGAAGGCGCGCCGCTCGTGCCGCTGGCGGACTGGATCCTGTACGGGGCTGAGCAGACGAGTGCCTGCCACAACCTCGGCAGCATCGCGAACGTCACCGTGTTGCCGCCGAGCTTGGACGATGTCCTCGCCTTCGACACCGGCCCGGCGAACATGCTCATCGACGCGTTCGCCGGCCGCTGCCCGGGCGCGCCGGCCATGGACATGGACGGCGCGCTGTCGGCGGCCGGAGCCATCGACGACGACGTCCTGCTCACGCTGTACGTGAAGCGCGCGGCCTGGCTCGCCCAGCCGCCGCCCAAGAGCGCGGGCTACGGCACGTTCGGCCCGGAGCTGATCGAGGCGGTCTTGGCGGCGCACCCGGATACGCCGCCGCACGACCTCGTGCGCACGGCCGTCGAGTTCACGGCGCGCACGATTCACGAGGCGTACGAGCGCTTCGTGCTGACGAGCTTCCCGGATCTGGACCTCGTGCGCTTCAGCGGCGGCGGCTGCCGCAATCCCACGTTGATGCGGGCCATCACGGCGAAGCTCGCGACCTGCGGTGTCCGTGTCGAGGTGCTCGAGGGCGACTGGGGCGACGCGAAGGAAGCCGTGGCGTTCGCGCTGCTGGCCGATCGCACCCTGCGCGGCTTGCCGGGCAACGTGCCTGCGGCGACGGGGGCGACGGCGGCCGTCGTCCTCGGCACGCTGTACGACGGAGGAGGCGCCATGGGGGAGCCCACCATCCGCGAGGCCGTGCTCGCGGACGCCGAGGCGATCGGGCGCCTGCACACGCGCGCCTGGCAGGCGGCCTACCGGGGGATCCTGCCCCAGGAGATCCTCGACGGACTCGACGTGGACGAACGCGTCGAGCAGCGTCGCAAAGCGCTGATCGAGCCGTTCAGGCCCGACGTCGTCAACTGGGTCCTCGAAGACGGTGGCACGGTGCGCGGCTGGGCTGCCACCTCGGCTGCGCGCGACGAGGACCTCGGCGACGATACGTTCGAGCTGCTGGCGATCTACCTGCGGCCGGAGGACGTCGGCCTGGGCTACGGCCGCAGGCTCATCCAGCACTGCGTCGCGCAGGGGCGCGAGCAGGGCTTCTGCGAGATGACGATGTGGGTGCTGAAGGGCAACGAGCGCGCGCAGCGCTTCTACGGCGCGGCGGGCTTCGAGGCGGATCCGCGCGTTTCTCCGGTAGAATTCGGTGAGACCGGGGCTCTGAAGCTGCGGATGCGGAGGGACCTCTGATGCGCTTCATGCCTGTACTCGCCGTCGCAGCGCTGTTGCTCTCGCTGACTGGTTGCTGCTGTGGGCCCGAGCCGCAGCGCAGCGAGTTGCAGCGCCTCGCAGCGCGGGAAGCGACCTACGTCGCCCTGCGGCTCACGTCCCTCGGCCCGAGTGACGATGGCGGCGAGCAGGTGTTGATCGAGTCGCTCGTGGTGTCCGCGCCGCAGGGCGCCGACATGCCCGCGACGTTCGCCGCCTCGGGGGACGCCATGGCGAGCCCGATCCTGAGCCGCGTGCCCGGGGCCGCGGTGCTGCAGAAGCCGAGCGTCGTGACGCGGGTCACGGAGACGGCCACGATCGAGGTGGGCCATGAGGAGGGCGACGACGTCAGCCTCGACACGCTGTCCATCACGGTGCATCCGGGAGACGCCGGCGGCTCGCGCACGATCGAGCTGACGTACCGGCGCACCTCGAACGGAGAGCCGGTCCACTGGATCGAGAAGCGCACCGTCGAGGTGCCGGCGGGCAAGGTGCTCGTTCTCGAGGCCGAGCGGCCGTAGGGGCGGCGACACCCGCGCTGGGGGAGCACACCCGTACGCTGCTCGCATGCAGCCCACCGAGCCGATCCGCGTACCCGTCGAGATCCTCGAGCACGCCACCGGCTTGGGGCTGCCGGCCTACGAGACCCCCGGCTCGGCGGGCATGGACCTGATCGCGGCGATCGCCGAGCCTCTCGAGCTTCCTCCGGGGGCGTGTGACGCGGTGCCGACGGGGCTGAAGATGGCGATTCCCCAGGGCTACGAGGCCCAGATCCGCCCGCGCAGCGGCCTGGCGCTCAAGCAGGGCCTCTCCTGCCTCAACAGCCCGGGCACGATCGACAGCGACTACCGCGGCGAGGTCAAGGTCATCCTGGC
>JAHEIK010000280.1 GCA_024639415.1 Planctomycetota bacterium | reverse complement strand
CGGACGTACGAGTACCGGCCCGGGCTCGAGGACGTGCCGCAGTCGATCTTGAAGCTGGACGGCAAGAAGGTCGTGATGATCGGCTTCCTGATGACCGTCTTCGAGTACGACGACATCCACGAGTTCCATCTCGTGGCGAGCCACTGGTCGTGCTGCTACGGCGTACCGCCTGGTCTCGACGGTGCTGTGCGCGTCCAGCTGGCCGACGGTGAAGAGGGACTCCCGAACACGATCAAGCCCTTGCGCGTCATCGGGACACTGCGCGTCAAGGAGGTCAAGGAGTCCGACATCGTGTACGCCATCTACACGATCGAGAAGGCGGAAGCCCGGATCATGGACTACTGAAGAGGAGCCGCAGGCTCCTCGTCAGCCCGTGAACGTGCCCGTTCCCGTCACCGTTCCCGGCGTGCCCGTAGCCCGTACCCTTCTTCTCTCCCTCACCAGGACTCCCCCACGACACAACTCTCACGTGAGGGAGAGCTAGTGAGGGCGCGAGGGTGAGGGAGAGGATCTCCGGGCAAGGCCCGGAACTCTACGAACCCTTGTCCGTCTTCGGAGCCGCGTCCTTGCTTGCCTTCTTGCCCGCACGGGGCTTGGCGCGCTTGACACTTCACCCAGACGGGGCCGTGTCCTTCACCGCGACGTCCTTGCCGCCGCGGATGGCCGCGATCGCGTCGACGAGGTAGTCCTTGCGCTCGTCATCTTCCATGTAGCCCATCGGGTCGTTGTTCAGGCCGCCGCGGTAGCGCAGCGTGCCCTTGGCGTCGAACAGGAAGAAGTGCGGCGTCGTCTTGCCACCTAGCACGTCCGTCACGCGCTGGTCGCGGTCGGGGAAGATGCGGAGGTTGAACTCGTAGCTGTCCAAGAACCTCGCGTAGTGCTCAGGCGTGTCCTTGTAGTTGCACGCGATGGCGTAGGCGCGGATCTTGGTGTTCGCGACCAGCTCCACGATGGCGTCGTTCAGGCGCGCGCTGGTCGGGCAGCGCGGGCCCCAGGTCAACAGCAGGATCGGCGCATCGTTCGCGGCCGTGATCCACGTCGCCAGGTCGGCGAGCGTCGTGAATGACTCGGCGCTCTCGTCGGTCGCCGTCAAGCCGAAGTAGCGGCCGGCGGCCACGGCCAGGTCCTTGACCTTCGACGTGTCGAGGTCGCCATCCTCGTCCTTGACGCCCTTGAGGTCTGCGATCTTCGTAGTGAGCTTGGCGTCCTTGGCCGCTCCGAAGGTCTTGGCTGCAGCGAGGACGACGGCTTCCGCCTCCTTCTGCTTGATGCCGCAGTCGAGCAGCTCGAACGAGCGGCCCTCGGTGTCTTCCATCACGATGGCCGGGGACTTGGCGTCCAGCTCAGCCTTGGCCTTGGCAGCGGCCTTGGGCGCAGGCTTGGCTTCGGTGCCCTTGTCGTCGTCGGCACCCGCGCTGGGCGCGAGCAGGACGACGGCGAGCAGTAGGCAGGCCAGGGCGAGGGTCGTACGTAGCGTGGACATGGGAGCTCTCCGGGACGGGGTCGTCAGGTTATACCCGTCGCCGTGGGCTCGCCGATCGCTTGTCCTGCACGTTCCGGGTCGTACGGCCTGTGGCCGCGCCCCCCCCGGAGCCGGCATGCGGCGAGCCGGGGCCACGCTCTTCGACTTCGAAAGTCCCTACCAGCAGGGCCGAGCAGACACCGCCGAAGAACTCCAGCTCGAGGTCCTCGCCTTCGAGGATGACGCGCCCCTGGGCGGCGCGCAGGTGGACGCAGGTCCCGGACAGATGGCGCGGCAGTCCACGGCCCTCGAAGCAGAAGTCGTCGTAGCGACCGCGGATCATGCTCAGCTGACCGCTTCCGGAGAGCTCGACCTCGACCCGCCCCTGGCCGCGAACGCGCAGGAAGTGCGCGGAGGCGATCTTGCGCCGCTCGACGGGCTTGCTGTCGGGCCCGGATCCAGGCGTCGGCGGGGTGGGGTTGCTGGGGGCAGCCATGGCTTCGTCTCAACAGATCAGGTCAAACAGGGTCCGCGCCCACGATGCCCAAACCCGTCACGGCCAGAAGGTCGCAGCGGGCGCCCCCCTGGCAAGCATCGAGGGGTGTAACCGGAACGACACCCTATCGGACACCCATCAGAGGATCTGGAGCAGGAAGCCGGTGAGATACCTACCTGCAGGCAAACCTCCGGCCACGGGGTGGTCGGGCCCCGCACCCAGCTCACGCAGCACGCGGAAGGGCCGCCGGCACTCACGGGAGGCCGAGCGGAGCATCTCCAGGAAGCCGACCGGCTCGAGCTTGGCACTGCAGCTGAAGGTCGCCAGGAATCCGCCCGGTGTGACGCGGCTCATCGCGCGGACGTTGAGTTCACGGTGGGCCTTCATCCCGTTGCGGCTCGAGCCGCCCCGCGGGAAGAAGTTCGGCGGATCCGTGATGACGAGGCCGAACGTGCGCTTCTGGGCACGCAGCGCGGTCAGCCAGTTCGTCACATCCCCCTCTTCCACCACGATGCGATCGGCCACGCCGTTGCGTGCCGCGTTGCGACGTGCGGCCGCGCTGCTGCGCGGCGAGGTCTCGACCGCGGTCACCTGCTGCGCTCCGTGGCGTGCGCTGTGCAGGCTGAAGCCACCCGTGCCGGCATAGAGGTCCAGCACGTCGAGCCCGCCGGCCATGCGGCCAACGAGCATGCGGTTCTCGCGCTGGTCGGCGTAGTGCCCCGTCTTCTGTCCTGCGAGCGGAGCGACCTCCAAGAACAGACCCTCCTCGCGGATCTCGAGTGCGCTGGGCGGCTTCTCGCCAACGAGAAAGTGCTCAGCGTCCGGGTGAATCGCCTCCGTGCGCTCATACCCGGCGGAGCGTGCGACGAGCGTCTTGCAGCCTGTCTTCTCGAGCAGCGTGCTCGCGATCACCTCACGCCGCGCGTACGTGGCACCAATGGCGAACTGGGCGACCAGGACGTCCTCACCGAAGCGGTCCACCACCAGGCCGGGCAGGTCGTCGCCTTCGCTGTGGATGAGGCGGTAGGCGTTCGTCCGCTCCGGATCAGGGAAGAGCCGCTTGCGCAAGGCGCACGCCTGCGCGATGCGCTCCTGCAGCAGGTCCTCCGGCGCAGGCGCCTCCGCGTCCCGGCTCAGCAGGCGCACGGCGATGGCAGAGTCGGGCGAGAGGAAGCCGTAGCCGACGTGACGCCCGTCGCCGTCGCACACGCGCACCCAGTCCTCGTCCCCTGCTCCGCCCGCAATGCTCGCGACGCTGTCGGCGAACACCCACGGGTGTCCCATCCACAAGGGCTTGGCTCGACCGGGCTTCAGCGTGACGGTGCGCATGGCGAGAGCATGCCACGGAGGCGCTCCGGGACTCAGCGCTGCACGGTCTCCCGCCAAGCGGTTTCGATCTCGGCCGTAGTCATCCCCAGCGCGCGTGCCAGGGCATCGGAGGGCACAGGGCCGCTGAGTAGACGACGGATGATGTTCAGCACCGCATTGCGCCTGGCGGGCTGCCCCTCGTCGAGCAGGAAGCGCATGAGGGACGCCGTCTGGTCGTAGTGCTGCCCCGCGAACGACTCCTGCTCCAAGGCGAAGAGGGAAGCCAGGGGCGTCCACTCGCCCCAGGCGTACTTGCGGCGGAAGCGGCCCAGGCGTGCAGAGAGCGTGTCGTCACCCGGCAGATCCCCGAGTCCTTCGCTCCACACGGAGAACGCTTCCCAGAGCCAGAACCACGGCGTCGCGAACGGCCGCGCCCTGCGCGCCAGGGGGCGCGACAGATCGAGGATCTGGTGCGTCATCTCGTGCCTGAGATCCGCGCGCCACGGCAGCGGGCCCTGCTTGGCCGGCTCCAGGCTCACATAGACGTTGCCCGAGCGCGCGTCGTAGAACGCACCCCAGCCAACGGGGTCGTGCACGAGCCCACGCAGCGTGCGCACGAACTCCTTGCGCGTCGCCGTCACGATGACCTTCATGGGGCCCTGGGGGAGCCTGAGGTCGAGCGGCTCCCCGTAGTCACGAACGAGCCGCGTGACGTGCAGCTCGGCCTCACGCGCCACCTGCAGCGCCCGACGCCACGACGCGTTCGTGTAGACCGCGAGATGGTCGGTGCGCAGGCGAAAGCCGGCCTCCGCGCTCACGCTGCGCGTAGGCGCGGCATCGACGGACACGTACGAGACACCGTCGGTGACCAAGCCCTTGCGGTAGGCGGCTTCGTCCCGGCGCTCGATCCAGAGCAGATCGTCGACCTTCATCCAATCGCGGGCCGCGGGGTCACCCCCACTGAAGGCGGGCAGTCTCGGCCCGTCGTGCCGCGGCAGCGGCGGACGATCGATCTGGAGCGGAGCCGGCTGCGTCTGCACGTCCGGTGCGAGGCCGTCCGTCGGCAACCCCTCGCAGCCCCCCACCAGCAGCGCGCCGGCCACGGCGGCGGCGAGGAAGGCTCTGCGTACGGGCGGGATGGGCAACACGGGCGCGTAGGATACGCGCCCCGTGGCGCGCAAGAAGGACAAGCGAGGGAAGGACCGCAAGCCCGATGAGGGAAGTGGTCGAATTGTGCTCGCGACCAACCGCCGCGCCCGCCGCAACTACGTGATCGAGGCGAAGATCGAGGCTGGCCTCGTCCTGCTGGGCAGCGAGGTCAAGTCGCTGCGCACGACCACGCCGACCATCGCCGAGGGCTATGCGCGCTTTCGCGGGGAAGCGCTCTGGCTCTACGGCGTGCACATCCTCCCGCTGCCGCAGGCGTCCTACCTCAATCACGAGCCGGCCCGCCCGCGCAAGTGCCTGCTGCACAAGCGTGAGCTGCGCAAACTGAAGCACCGGCTCGAGGCCAAGGGGCAGACCCTGGTGGCGCTCCAGATGTACTTCCTGGGCCCGCGGGTGAAAGTCGAACTGGGAGTCGCTCGCGGCCGTCGCAAGGGCGACAAGCGCTCGCACGAGCGTGAGAAGGACGACAAGAAGCGCATGCGTGGCCAGATCCGCTGAGGCTGCCGCCTGAGTCGCTGCCCCCCGCGCGCTGCCCGTACAATGGGGCCTGCTCTTTTTCAGGAACGGACCGGTCAACCACACGACCGCGTCCCGTTTCCCATGCACACGCGTGGGGGCGAACGGATTCGACCGGACGCAGGCTTGTGCGGGTGGCGCGCCGGGGACCCAGGTAGTCCTCGTCAACAACACCTGGAAAACACAGTTGCCAACAGCAACTACGCACTCGCCGCCTAATTAGGTGGCGCGACCCCTTCCTCCTGCCTACCGAGGGAGTCAGGTCGCCATAAGGTGGGCTGGCTGACACGTCGCCGCGAGTCGATGTGTTCGGCGAGATATTGCTCGCTGGTCTGCTAGTGAGCCTGTCCTGGGCGTGCTAGTGGACGAGAACCAAATTCAAGGACTACGCGCGTAGAGGCTCGTACGTGTCCGTCTCGGGACGGGGGTTCGATTCCCCCCGCCTCCACCACTCTTCAAACCGCGGGACGATTCTGTGGCCGCTCTGTGCCGCGCTCCCGCGCGGACCCACGCGCGGGCTTCGTCACGGAAGAGGCACCCCGCGGGGGCCGATTGCAAAACGCCGCGACGTTCCGCACTCCCGTGCGGACTGGATGTCGCGTCGCGTGACCTCCTCCGGCCTCGCCAGCTCGGCCGACCGGTCCCGTCCGACACTCCACTGGAGGGCTATTCCTTACCCCTCCAGACCTCTCAAGGTCGCGCGGACCCACGCGCGGGCTTCGTCACGGAAGAGGCACCCCGCGGGGGCCGATTGCAAAACGCCGCG
>JAHEIK010000279.1 GCA_024639415.1 Planctomycetota bacterium | reverse complement strand
GGCTCCGGGGTGCGTCCCCGAATCCTCTTGCGTCGCCCGCCGCGTGCGCCTTTCCTTAGCCCTCCGACGCACGCCTGCCGGAGTGGCGGAATGGCATACGCAGGGGATTCAAAATCCCCCGCCCTTAACGGGCTTGTGGGTTCGAGTCCCACCTCCGGCACCAACCATCAATGGCCCTCAGCGGCCACCCGTTCGCGTCAGGGCGCGAGGACGCGAAGGGGCCAGGCCACCTCCGGTAGTGCGAGGTCGTGCAGGGACGTGCGAGGTCGTGTCCCCGGCCGGTCAAACATCTTGCCACACTGGCTCTCTGCGAGTGGCACGGTAGCCCGTGCATCGCACGGCGCTCGCATCCAGCAGGGATCGGCGCCAATCGACTAGAGGTGAACTGCTCAGGATGAGGTCATCAGACGAGCTCCGACGGTCTCGGAGGGCCCTGTTCGATGGGTTCCCCTACCAGCAGTCGCCCGAGTCCGTGCTCACCTACCAGCAGCTCCTGAGAGATGAGATCCTGAAAACGGAGGGGGAGCGCAGCCGGGACAAGACGGCTCTCAATCGGGCCCACCTGGGCAGGTGACGATTTCTCGGCCAGGAGTTGCAGAATGTCGTGGCGCGTAGCTCGGCAACCTCGCCAGCTACCCTTTGGTTGCCAGCAGGTGGCGCAGATGGTCCGCCAGGATCCGGATGTCCGGGTCTGTCGATCCTGAGAAGTCGCGAACGAAGCGCTTTGCCTCGCGCCTGAACGTGGCGTGTCGCCCCTTGTCCCTGCTCGTGAGGAGGGGCAATTGCAGGGCAACAAACCTGGCGATGGCTGCGACCGCTGAGGAGGGGACACTCTCGCCACCGACAGCGCGAGCTGCGGCGGTCTCGACCTGCTTCATGAGTCGTGCTGCGACGGCACCCTGGTTCCACGCGGGCGCCTGCAGCCCAAGCGTCTCCTCGGCATCGTGCCAACGCCGAAGCACAGACGCTGAGCCCGCTCGATCGTAGGGGTGGTGGGCAGGGAGACCAGCATTCGATGGATCGACAGGGGCAGCACGGAAAGGCTCGAGGTCGCGATAGAACAGCGTACTCGTCTTGGGGATCGTGCGAGTGGTTCCGAGCGGCTCGAAGCTCGAGTGCTCCGCCAGCAGGGCCAGCTGGTGGCCCAGGGCCTGCAGGGCCTGCCCGGCGTCGCCATGCTCCATCTCCGCGCGAAGATACACGAACGCCACGCTCTGCTTCGTGAACCCCACAGGAAGTGCCTCTTGGTCCCGGCGGAACAACTCGATGGCCGTAGACCACTCGCCGCGCCTCCACGCCTCGAGCGCTGCGTCCACTCGGCTCGTCGGCCCCTCGCTCACGGGATCCGTGATCGGCTGCTCCGTGCCCCTGGACGACGGCTCCAGGGGGTCGGAACCGGCCCCAGTCCTTGCACCACCGGGGGGGGCCTCCGGCCCACCCACGCCGACTTCGCTTGCCGTGCCGTCGGCGCCGGACTCGAGCGGGAATCCGTCGCCCGAGCCGACACCGGGCCTGCTCAGCATCCACACCAAGCCAGCCCCAAGCAACAACAGCAGGACGATCCACGGCATCGAGCGGCGCATGCGTCGAGGGTACTCCATGTCGACCGGCCCAGGGACCGGCTGCTTCTCACGCTAGACGTGAGAGTTGTCCATGTCGAAGTTGCCCTGCGGGTCATCTTGGCCGCAGTTTCCGTCCCCATCCCAACTGGATGATCCGGTGCTGTTCCCGCAGCCCGCGTCCGTCGCCGTTCCCTCGCCGCTCGACTTGCCGCAGAAGCCGTCCTCGTTGTGATAGCCGCCCGCGAACTCCTTGCCGCAGGAACTATCGGTGTACTCGCCACTTGCGTCATTGGACTGGCCGCAGCGCTTGTCGTTCGACACGTACTCCGCAGCACCCGAGTCGCACGACGCGTCGCTGTGGCGTGTGTTGTCCGACTTCTCGGTGCCGCAGCGCTTGTCGGGGCTGGATGCAGCCTCCGGATGCTCGTTGGTGCCGCACCATTCATCGGCCTCGAATCCCGCAGTCGGGTTGCCGTTGTTGCAGCTCCCATCCGGAGAAAAACCGCCCGCCGTCAGCGACAGACCACAGTCTGCGTCCTCGTCGTGCCCACCCTGGGGCTTGTCCTGCCCACACATGGAGTCAGATGCCGTGGCCGTCTCGGCATCCGGCCCCTCGCCGCACGCGCTGTCTTCGTCGTAATTCCCGTCAGGGTTCGTCGCGCCGCAGGAGATGTCTGGGCGGATCGAACCACTGGCCTCGTGGATGTGCTCCCTACGAGATCCTGTCCGGCGAGGCCATCGAAACGGGTGTTGAGTTTCGACCTCTTCGGATCTTCAAGTAGCCGCATGTGATCAACGCTCGCATGATTGATCTTCGTCGCATCACCTCGTAGGGCGTGCTGGTGATGATTCTACCGCGCTCGTCCATGCGCGTCATCAGCTCCTGCTGAAGAAGCGCATGCATAGTTTCCTTGAACGCCTGGCGTTCGTCTGGGGTGATCGGTCTTCGCCCGTGAAACGCCGCGTGCGGCGTTGGTCCTCGTGCGCCCCAGGGTCTGAGCGTTGCGTTGGCCTGCGCGCGCGCTTGCTCGATGTTCTCCTGCGTCCACACGCCCGCATGGCCTGCGAGCTGGGCCAGGTGCTCCGTGCGCACCTTCGTCCAGCCCAGGCTGCGCTCCACCGAGCCGTTGTACTGCGGCCGGTACACCGGAGAGGCCAAGGACTGAACCTCGTGCTCTTCGAGCAACCGCTGCGTCGCGTGCGCGCGGAAGCCCGGGCCGTTGTCGTGCTTGAGAACCAGCGGCGCGCCGTGCGCCGCAAACAACGCCCGCAACGTGTCGCACGCCACCTGCGCTCGCTCGCCCTTGCAGGGAACCGCCGCCAGGCGGTAGCCACTGGCCAGGTCCCGCACAACGAACAGCAACCGGTTCTTGCCGGGGAGCTTCGCCTTGGGCTTGGTGAAGTCGCACGCCCACACACGCCCCGGCTCGAACCACGTCAGCCGCCGCTCACTGCGGCCGCGCCGACGCCTGAGGATGCGCTTGAAGCGCTGCTTCATGCTGCGAATCATCGCGAATGGAACCTCCCCGAACAAGGCACGCACCGCATCCACGCTCGCAAACGGCCCCAGCGCAACCAGCAGCGCGATCACACCCTGACGCGTCCCGCGCTCCACGGCGCGGGGCCGGGGGCCCGGCAGCTTGGGCTCCAGATCGCCTTCGCGCCGCTTCTGCGCCCAGCGTCGGATGCTGCGCTCCACCACCCGGCATGCTGCAGCCAAGGCATGCTTCGTGGCCTGCCGATCGCATGAAGCCTCCAGGGCGCCTACCGCCAACACCCGCCGCTCGTGTTCACGCTCTACGCGTTCGTTGCTTCGCGCCTTCATCGCCGCCTCCCGCGTTGCTCCAGCTTCTGCCTGACCCGCCGGCGAACGGCGCCAGCCGCCGCGCCCTCGGCCAGGTCCAAGCTGGTTTGCACGATGCGCAGTTCGCGTGTCAACTCCAGCACCCGGTGGCGCAGCGACAGAACCTCGAGATCCTGCGCCTCCCGCACCCTGGGTGGCCGGCCTACCGGCTGAGGTTCCAGCGCCGCCAAGGCCGCCTCCAGCATCCGCCGCCGCAGCGTCTGGAAGCGCGTGCGCGAGATCGAAAGCCGATCCAGCGCGTCCTTCACGCGCCACGGCCCACCCAGCGTCAGCAGCAGGATCTTCAAGCGCTCGCGAGCCACGTCACTCGCCTCGATCGGGCGCAGCAGCGCCTCCGGGTCGCTGCGGCCCGCCACCTTCACCCTCCTCCCTCAGCGTCTTGAGCACCGTCTTGCCGCGCGTAGGCCGACGCGCCCGCCCTCCCTTCTTCGTCGCCTTCGCACGCTGGCGCAGCGGCTTCACACCCACGCTGCGCGAGGCCGCCCGCACCAGGCTGCGCGCCTGCCTGAGCTCGCGCTCCAAGGCCCGCTTCTCCTCCTTCAGCCCACGGATCTCCGTGTCCTTCGTTCGCCTCGGTCCCCGCGGCCGGGGCTCGAGCGCCGAGAGCATCCCCTGCAGCGCGCGCGTCTCGAGCTGGTAGTAGCGCGAGGCCGAGATCTTCAAACGCTCGGCCGCCTCGCCCGTCGTGCACGTGCCCGCCAACGTCTCCAGCATCACCACCAACGATTGCTTCGCCTGGCGGCTGCCCTGCAACGCCGCCGGACCCGTCGCTTGCTTCGCACACATCAAGAGGCCTCCTCATCCTGCGCCTCAGCCTTCGAGGCCTCGGCTTCCTGCGGAGAGCCGTCCTTCGGCAGCCTGCTAAGGTCCTCGAGCACCTCGTCGAGCTCGCTCGTGCCCGGCGCCGCGGGCTCCCGGCGCTTGCCGGGGGCCGAGAGATCCACCTCCTCGCGCCCGCCGTCCTCCTCGGTCAGCACAACCTTCGTGCCCTCGGAGTGCAGCGAGATCGGCTTGTCGCCCATCGTCCCCGTCAGGTAGAGGTGCTTGCGCGGCGCGCCGTGAAGCGCAAGCTCCTTCGCATTCTCGGCCACGCGCTCCTCGATCGCCGCTCGAACCTGCGGCGCCGCCTCGAAGTACTTGTCCGCCGGCACCAGGCCCTCGATGCCCTGGTGCGTGCGCTGGAAGTTGTAGTAGCTCACGAAGTGCTCGATGCGCTCACGCGCTTCGTCCAGATCGCGAACGATCGACGTCTCCAGCATCTCGCGCCAAAGCGTCCCCCAGAAGCGCTCGACCTTCCCCAAGGTCTGAGGATGCTGCGCGCGGGCCACCACCTGCTTGATGCCCCGCTTCTCGCAGAGCTTCCGGAACGCGCTCTTGCCCCGCCAGGTGTGGTACTGCGCGCCCTGGTCGGTCAGCACCTCCTCGGGTGCGCCGTAGTTGGCGATGGCCGACTCGAACACCTCGCGCACGTTCGCGCCCGCAGCCGTGCCGAACACGCCGAAACCCACCACGTAGCGCGAGCAGTCATCCATGTACGCCACCAGATGCACACGCCGACGCTGGCGCTTCAAGAGGAAGCTGAACAGGTCCGTCTGCCACAGTTGGTTCGGGCGCGCGCGCTCGAACCGCCTCGGCTTGGGCGGATTGGGCTTCGTGGGCACGGCCTCCACGCCGTGGCCCGCCTCGATCAGAACGCGCTGCACCGCGCCCGCGCTGGCCTGCAGCCCGTGCGTGCGCAGCAGCATGTCGTGGATGCGGTCCTGGCCCCAGTCCGGGTGCTGCTCCTTCATCATCAGGATCGAGCGCCGCACGTGCTCGGGCAGCCGGCTGCCCTGCTGCCCCTTGCGGTAGCCCAGCAACCCGGCCGGACCCTCTGCCTCGAAGCGCCGCCGCCAACTCGCGAGCGTCTGCGGGCTCACGCCCACCAACTGGCTGAACTCGCTCGCCGGAAGCTCCGAACGAAACCACGTGTCGAGCAGCAGCAGGCGCTCCTCGCCCGTGTACTCGCGCGCCGATTTGCTCGGCTCGCGCGTCGTGCGCGCCAGCCGCTTGGGCCGTCCGCGCGCCACGAAGCCTCCCGAGGGCCGCTTCTCGGCACCCTCAGGCCGGCCCGAACCCGAACCGCCCTCCTTCTTCTCCTGCCTCATCGCTCTTCCTCTCTCCCGCCACAAGGGCAGGGTCAGGAAGAAGCCGATCTCGACACCCTTTCAGGGCCTTCGCCGGACAAGATCTCGTTCGGGAGCACAGGAGCAGTAGCGCCAGATGGTCTGGGGCCTGGAGTAGTCCGGCCAGAAGGCTTGGAGGTTCTTGGTGCTCCC
>JAHEIK010000278.1 GCA_024639415.1 Planctomycetota bacterium | reverse complement strand
GAAGCACGGGCACGCACCATGGCGTACTCGAGCACCACCACCGCGAAGGCGAACAGCAGATACCAGCGCCTGCGCACGACGGGACCGTCGGCGGTCAGCGCGGCGGGCATGACTACAGGACTTCGACGGCCTTGTCGGCGCGCTCGACGACCTCGCCAAGCACCGCGCGGGTCTCGACCCCCTTGGCCTCGAGGGAAGCCAGCAGGGCGTCGGCCTTCTCCGCCGCCACGCTGATGAACAAGCCGCCGCTCGTCTGGGGATCTGCGAGGACCGCCTGCTGCATCTCGGTGCCGCCGGTCCACAGGACGCGCTCGCGCGCGTACTCCATGTTCTTGTTGAGCCCACCGCAGGTGTTCTTGAGCGTGGCGTGCTGCTCGAGATTCTCCATCCACGGCACCTTGGCCGCGTCGATGCGCATCGTGACGCCGGAGGCATCCGCCATGCCCAGCGCGTGCCCGATCAAGCCGAAGCCCGTGAGGTCCGTCGCGGAGTTCACGCCGACCTCGACCATGGCCTCGGCCGCGGCGCGGTTCAACTCAGCCATGATCTGCATGACGTGCAGCTCTTCGCCCTCCGTCAGGCGGCCGCCCTTGAGCGCGGTGCACAGGTAGCCGCTGCCGAGCGGCTTGGTCAGCACGAGGACGTCGCCGGCCTGGGCGCTCGCGTTCGAGACGATCTTGTCGGGGTGCACTGTGCCGGTCACCGCCAAGCCGAACTTGATCTCGGTGTCCTTCACCGTGTGGCCGCCGACGAGCGGCGCGTCGGCCTCGACGCACTTCTCGACGGCCCCCTGCAGGATGGCCGCCGGCGCGCCGTCCGGCACGTCTTCCGGCAGGGAGTACACGCACACGGCTGCGACCGGCACACCGCCCATCGCGTAGATGTCGGAGATGCTGTTCGCCGCGCCGACGCGGCCGAACCACGTGGGGTCGTTCACCATCGGCGGGAAGAAGTCGACGGTCTGGACGAGCGCCAGGTCGTCGCGAATCTGAACCACGCCCGCGTCGTCGGCGGTCGCCGAGCTCACGAGCACACGGGGATCTTGCGGCACCCGCACGGGGGCCAACAGGGCCTCGAGGCGACCCTTGTCCACCTTGGCCGCTCACCCGCCGGCGCTGGCGAACTGCGTAAGACGTACCTTCTCGAGCTCGGAACTCACGCGTCGTCCTCCCATGCACTCTCCAGGGCGGCCACCACGACCTCGTCGTCGCCGGGCTGGAGCGTGCGTACGTGCACGTGCACGATGTGGTCGTGCACCGTCGTGAAGACCGGCGGGCGGTGGGCGCGCAAGCGCCTGGCCAGCTCGCCGGCTTCGATGTCCTTGGCCACGAGCGTCACCGCGGCGCCCGGCAGTTCGACGGTGGGCAGCGAGCCCGCACCGACGGCATCCCCGGCGGGCTGCGCCCCCACCGTGACCGCTCCGCTCGCGACCGGCGCGGCGGCAGCAAGCCGCTCGCGCAGCGCCTCGGCGCGGGCGAGCAAGGCGTCCGGCTCGGCCGTGAGCATGCGGAAGGTCGGATGCGTCTCAGCCAGGCGCTCGGGATGGAGGAACAACCGCAGGGTGGCCTCCATCGCGATCAGGCTGAGCTTGCCGCAGCGCACCGCGCGATAGAGCGGATGTGCCCGCACCCGCGCCACGCACTCGCGGCTGCCGACCATGATGCCCATCTGCGGTCCGCCGATGAGCTTGTCGCCGGATGCGGTGATCAGGTCCACGCCGGCCTCGATGCTGCGCGCGATCAACGGCTCCTCGCCGGGGATCCCCTGGTGATCCAGCGACACGAGCGCCCCGCTGCCCAGGTCGTCGACGACCTTGACCCCGTACGCCTGCCCCAGCTTCACCATGTCGTCGATGCCGACCTCGCCGTGGAAGCCCTCGACGCGGTAGTTCGACGTGTGCACGCGCATGATGAGCGCCGTGTTCTCGTTGATGGCGTTCTCGTAGTCGCGCAGGTGCACGCGGTTCGTCGTGCCGACCTCGCGCAGCGTGGCGCCGGACTGCCGCATGACGTCCGGGATGCGGTACGCGCCACCGATCTCGACCAGCTGCCCGCGAGCGACGATGACCTCGCGGCCCTCGGCAAGAGCGGCGAGCGCGATCATGGTGGCCGCTGCATTGTTGTTGACGACCGTGGCGGCCTCACACCCGGTGAGCTGCTGGAAGAGCGCCTCCAGGTGGCGCTCGCGCGGGGAGCGCTCACCGAGCGCCGCGTCAGCCGCCAGCAGCTGGTAGCCGTGGGCCTCGGCGGCGAGGGCCTCGTGGGCGACCGGGGGCATCGCGGCGCGCCCGAGGTTGGTGTGCAGCACTACGCCCGTGGCGTTGACCACGCGCACGCAGCCGGGATCCCGCCGCCGTTCGATGCGGCGCCGGGCGGCCCCCAGGACCGTGGCGGGCGTGCGGGCCTTCTCGAGCACGACCGGGCCGATGGAGCCGCTGAGCACCTTGGCACGCAGATCGGAGAGCGCCTGGCGCACCTCGGTGAGCCACTCCTCCCGCGGTGCGAGGTCGAGCTCGGCAGCCCCCAGGTCGTCGAGGATGCCGTTCACCGGCGGCAAGGTGCGCAGCAGGGCCTGCGGATCTCCGGCCCCCTCGGGGGGCGTGGGCGCGGGCAAGGGCGCGGTCGGATCGGGTGCGGGGTCGGCGGAATCGGCGGATTGCATGGGGCGGGCAGGATACAGCAGCCGGGGCGGAGTCCGGCAAGCGTGGCAAGATCGGGCCCGGCATCGGATCGCACGCGGAGGGCCCATGGCCACGAGTCCCGTATCTCCCGTCTGGCGCGCGCTGCTGCGCACGGCGGCAACCTTGGCCCTGCTCCTCGCACTCCTCCTGCCTGCAGCTGCGGAGGATACGCCCGGCGCGGAGGCGCCCCCGCAAGCAGCGCACGTCGGGACGAAGCTCGCCTTCTCTGGCGAGGCGTCCTTCACGGAGATCGGCCCCCTCGGCGAAGAGCCGTTCCAGCTCGACCTACGCGTGCACAACCCGCACGACGAGGCGATCGAGCTGCAGGGCGGTGATCTGCTGCTGTGCCACCAAGGCGGCTGGCTCGCCCCCTTGGAACCCACGGCGCTGGACGGCAGCCTCTTCCGCGGCTCCCTGCTGCTGGCGGCCGGGGAACAGCGCACCCTCGTGAAGCAGGCCTACGTCGCGCGGACGCCGGCCACGCACGTCATCCTCCTCGTGGACGCGGCGGACGGCGCCGGCCAGGTCTCGATCCCGATCCTACGCAAGGGCCATGGTGCGCCGGCAGGCTGCCGCCGGGTCGAGCCGTTCGACGTCGGCGTCGCCGGTCCGCTCGAAGCCGTGCCGTTCTCCGACGGCACCACGGCGCTGCTGCTCGTGGGCCAGCACCAGGTCCTGGCGGCGCAGCGGCCGGGAGACGTCGTCACCTCCGTGTCCGTCGGCAGCGACAAGGGCGTCACCGAGCGCGTGATCTGGAAGGGGCTCGGCGCGAAGGGCGACCGGCGTGCCCTGTGGCCTTTCGCCCAGCGCATCGAGGTCTTCGAGGGCTTCGAAGGTGGCACGCTGCGCCTGAGCACGCGCGCCGTGGTGAACGGCAGCAAGACGACGGCCACCCTCGACTGGCCTGTTCGCAAGACCGCCCCAACGGTCGTGCGGGCTCCGGTGCTGGGCCGCTGGCAGCTCAGCAACGGCCCCGGCCAGGCCGACATGCACGACGACTACACGAGCCCCCTGTCGCGCTACGCCTACGACATGGTCGTCATCAAGCAGGGCCGCACGCACTCAGGGGATCCGCACGACAACGCGTCGTACTACGCGTGGAACCGCTCCGTACGCGCCGTGGCCGATGGGCGAATCGTGGACACGTGCGATCTCGAGCGGGACAACCCGGGCTACCGGGGCTCGCTCTCGATGTGCCGCAACAACCGCGTGGTCATCCGGCACGCGGACGGGCTGTACACGGCCTACCTGCACATCCGCAAGCGCAGTGTGCCGCAGGGGCTCAACGTGAAGGATGCGGTCGTGAAGGCTGGGCAGGTGATCGGGCGTGTCGGCAACAGCGGGGAATCTTCGGAGCCGCACCTGCACTTCATGGCGTTCCGAATCGACGCGAGTGGCCGTGCGCGCGCCGTGCCGGTCGCGTTCAGCAACGCATGGCATGACGCGAAGGCGCGCCGGCCCGTGGTGGGTGTGCCGCTGGCGGGAGCGGAGTACTACTTCCGGAACGTGAAGTAGCGCCGCAGGCGCTGCCTCACGTTCCCCGTAAACGTGCTCGTTCCCGTCTGCGTTCCCGACGTGCCCGGCCCCCGTCCCCGTCGCCCGTCGCTGCCTCTCTTCTCTCCCCCCCACTCCACGGCCAATCCACCAACTCTCCACAGAGCCCCGTTCGTTCGCCGATCGCGGCGTCTCCCACGGCTGCTAGATTGCCGTGCTCGACCGAGTTCCGGAGACACGCAGCGTGGCAACGACGCCCGCCATGGCCCAGTACGCCGATGCGAAGAAGCGCTACCCCGACGCGCTGATCTTCTTCCGCATGGGTGACTTCTACGAGATGTTCCACGACGACGCGAAGCTCGCGTCCAAGGAACTGGGGCTCACGCTGACGGCGCGCGACCGCGAGCGCAAGGTCCCCATGGCCGGCGTTCCGGTCAAGGCCGCCGACGCCTACCTGCAGCGCCTGCTAGCGCGCGGGCACAAGGTCGCCATCTGCGAGCAGATGTCCGACCCCAAGACGACCAAGGGCCTGCTCGAGCGCGACGTCGTGCGCGTGCTCACGCCGGGCACGCTCACGGAGGACGAGTCGCTCGATCCGCGCGAGAGCAACTTCCTGCTCGCCGTGCGTCCCGCACCGGCCAAGGGTCGCGCACGTCGCGCGGGCCTCGCGTGGGTTGATCTCAGCACCGGCCGCTTCCTCGTGTCGGAGCCCGCACCCGGTGCGCTCTTCGATGAGCTCGCGCGCATCCAGCCCGCCGAGGTGCTGTTGCCGGAGAACGAACAGGGCATGACGCTCGGTGCGGAGATCCTCGCGCAGCACCGCACCAGCGTCACGTACGTCCCGCCCTGGAGCTTGGAGAGCGACGCCGGCGTGCGCGCCCTCAAGGAGCACTTCCAGGTCGCGAGCCTGCGCGGCTTCGGCATGGACCGCATGGCTGCTGCGCAGGGCGCCGCCGGCGCCGTGCTCGAGTACCTGCGCGACACGCAGCTCACGTCGCTCGGTCACGTCACGCGCATCGAGCGGCACGACGCCGAGGGCGCCCTCGTACTCGGTCAGACCACGCGCCGGCGCCTCGACCTCGTCCAGCGCTCCGACGGCAGCCGGGACATGACGCTCGTCTCGGTGCTGGACCGCACGCGCACCGCCATGGGCGGGCGCATGCTGCGGGACTGGATCCTCGCGCCCCTCACGGAGCGCGCGGCCATCGAGCGCCGCCACGACGGCGTCGAGGAGCTCGTCAAGGACAGCTTCCTCCGCCGGGACCTGCGCGACGTGCTCGCGAACGTACGGGACGTCGAGCGCATCCTGGCCCGCGTCGCGACGAACCGTGCCAACGCGCGCGATCTCGTGAGCCTCTCGCAGAGTCTCGAGTCGCTGCCGCCGCTCAAGAGCCTGATGGCCGACGTCTACGGCAGCACGTTGGCCGACCTGCGCGACCGCATCGGCTGCTTCGACGAGCTGACCACGCTGCTCGCGCGCGCCCTCGTCGAGGATCCGCCGACGTCGGTGACGGACGGCGGCCTGATCCGCGCGGGCTACGACCCCACGCTCGACGAGTTGCGCGGCCTCAGCCGC
>JAHEIK010000277.1 GCA_024639415.1 Planctomycetota bacterium | reverse complement strand
CATGCGTACGCCCCTGCTCACGTCGCTCGTCCTCGTCCTGCTCTTGCTCCTCCCCGGACCAGCGCAGGCGGCTCCGGGACAGGACGACGTGCCCGAGGCCCGCCCGGTCCAACTCGACGGCCTCCCAGGCAAGGCCGAGTGGAGCGCTGCCCGGGTGTTGCCGCTCGGCTCCGAGGGCAGCGAGATCCTGGTGCAGCAGTTCCGCGGCATGCTCATGCTGGCCCTGCGCAGCGACCGGGCGTGGACGCCGCGCTCCTCCCTCACGCTGTGGCTCTGCCCCGCAGGCCCCAAGGCAGACCCGACGGGTCCCGGCGCGGTACGCATCACCTACGAGCCGTTCGAACACGACCGTGAGCACGTGGTGATCTGGCGCGCCGAGGCGACGGGCGGCTGGAAGCGCCTGAGCGGTGTCGCCGTCGCACGACACGCCATCCGCGCCGGCAGCTCGGCGTTCGAGTTGGCGCTCCCGCTGAGCGCGCTCGGTCTGGAGAAGGAGCAGCGCCCCGCGCTGCGTGCCTGCATCCAGTGGGCATGTATGGGTGGCAAGAGCCTCATCTGGCCGCAGGGGCTGAACCTCGCAGCCACCGCCGGGAAGATGCCTCCGGATCTGGCGTCGGCCACACGCTGGGGAACGCTGGCAGGTTGGGGCGACCCGTCGGGCCCGGGGGCGTTCTCCAAGACCGATTGGTCCGCGATGCTCGCGCGCGACCGGGAGATCCTCGAGAAGGGCAGCTCGGCGCACCATGCGGTCAACCTCCTCGTCGAGGAGTGGAAGAAGACGAAGAAGCGCGACAAGGAGCTGGTGCCGCAGGTGCTCGGCGCCCTCAGCGACGTGCGCCGGCACGAGCGCCTCACCGCCGGCGACCTCCTCGCCATGGCGACGACCCTGCGCTACCTCAACCGCCACGCGCACGCCCGCGGCCTTCTCGACGCCCTCGTGGACCACCCGAATGAGGCCGCTGCGAAGCTCGCGTGGCGCGAGCGGGCCCTGCTCTTCGAGTCCATGCAGCGCTACGAGGATGCCGCGGCGGATTGGCTGCACCTGGCCGGGCTGACGGGGCCCCAGTGGGGCTCGGCCTACAAGCGGGCTGCCGCCAGGGCGAGTGAGCGCGCGGAGGCCTGGGCCGAGGAGGCGCAGACGCGCAAGGCGGACGAGGCCAACGCCAAGCTCCCGCGCGTCGCGCTGCACACGACGCACGGCGTGATCGAGATCGTGCTCTACGCCGATGACGTGCCAGACGCCGTGAAGCACTTCCTCGAGCTCGTGGGCTCGAAGTTCTACGACGGCACGCTCTTCCACCGCGTGCAGGGCGACTACCTGGCGCAGGGTGGCGACCCCAAGAGTCGTGACCAGGGCCTGGAGCATGCGGGCAGCGGCTCCTCCTCGAAGATGGTGCCGATCGAGATGAACAAGCGCCACGACTTCTGGCGCGGTGCCGTCGGCTTTGCCCGCGGCGTCAGCGACTACAACGGCAGCCAGTTCTTCATGATGACCGGACCGCGGCCCAAGCTCGGTGAGTACACCTGCTTCGGGCACATCGTCCAGGGTCAGCACGTGGCGGACCGGCTCGAGTACGGCGACACGCTGCTCAAGGCCGTGGTCGTGAAGCGGTGACGGCCGCGGCCGACGAAGAAAGACGCCTCCGACACGGTCCCCGCGGCGTTCTGAGGAGTGCGATGCCCGGCGTGCGCTCCATCCTCTGCCTGCTGATCGCCGCAGCCTGCGTCGGCTTCGCGCCCGGCATGCCCGCGCCGCGCGTGGCTTCGGCGGCGGAGGAGAGCCTGGCCGAACTGATCGAGACCTACGAGACGCACCTCGTCCGGCGGGACGAGATCGCCTACGAGGGCCAGGAGCGGACGCTGGGCATGATCGCCGCCCTGCGCAGCGACGAGGCGCGCTCGGCGCTGCTGGGCTTGCTCGCGCGCTACGCGAGTGCCGATCGACGCCGCGCAGCCCTGATCCTGGGCGCCCTGGTGCGCTACGGCAGCCCCAAGGCCCTGGATCAGGCCATCGATTGGGTCGAGGCGCGCAAGGATCCGCTGCTCGTGGACCTGCTGCACCGCATCGTGGCCGAGGTCCGGCTGCCGACGACGCGAGCGCACCTGCGCGACGGCGCGCTGCGCTCGGCCACGCCTCGCGTCAAGGCACAGATCGTCCGCGCGCTCGGCACCGCGGGCGAGCAAGCGGCTGTCGCCCCGCTGCTCAAGCTCGTCTTGGAGCCGCACCGGCTCGTGCGCATCGAGACGCTGATCGCCCTCGGCCGGCTCCGCTCGCGCCTCGCCCTGCCGGTGGTCCAGGTCTTCCTGCGCGACGCGGACGCCTACGTGCGCGACGCCGCCGCGCGCGGCCTGGGGTTGCTCGGAGATGCCCGCGCGCTACCCGCCCTGCTGCGGGCGCTGCGGGATCCTTCGACCCGTGTCGTCGAGTCGGCAGCCGGTGCGCTCGGCGTGATCGGCGATCCAGCGGCGATCCCGCCCCTCATCCAGGGCCTCACGCGAGCACGCGGCAACGACCTGCGGCTGGAGGATGCCTTCACGCAAGCGCTGCAGGCGATCTCCGGCAAGGCGATCCACAGCGACCCGCAGCTGTGGACGGCGTGGTGGACGACGGTCAAGGACCGCAAGCCGTTCACACGGGCCGCCGAGAAGCCCGGCACGAAGACGGTGCCCGGCCCCCGCTACTACGGCTTCCCCGTGCGCTCGAGCCGCATCGTCTTCGTGTTGGACGTGAGCCGCAGCATGGGCTGGAACAAGCGCCTCGACCTCGCGCAGAAGGAGCTGATCCAGGTTCTCGAGAGTCTCCCGCCCACGACGCGCTTCAATCTGATCGCGTTCAGCGACCGGCCGATCGTCTGGCGCCGGGGTCTGGTCGACGCCAAGCCTGCGCGTGTCCGGCAAGCCGTCGAGTACGTGCGCAAGCTGCAGCCGCTCAACGGCACCCACACCTACGACGCGTTGGCCAAGGCATTCGAGGATCCGGACGTCGACACGATCTTCTTCCTCTCGGACGGCAACCCGAGCGGCGGCCGCGTGACCGACACCGAGCTCATCCTGATGCAGGTGCGCAACTGGAACCGCTTCCGGCGTGTGCGCATGCACTGCCTGTTCATGCTGCGCGGGCAGCCGCCGGTCGCGTTCCGCAGCCAGGAGGATCCCGAGCGGGCCTTCGCCTTCATGGAGCGCCTGGCGGGCGAAAACCATGGCCGTTTCAAGGCCGTGAAGTGAGCACAGCTCACTTCACGGCCTTGAAACGGCAAGACGCAAAGGACGCAAAGCTGGACGCAAGCGGGCCGCGCTCGACGTCATGAATACGTTGGCCAGCGACGGCCTTCAGGAGTCCGCTCGCGAGCGATCGACCTCCGAAGAACGTCCGCACGCCGCTTGCGTCTTCCTTTGCGCCCTTTGCTCTGCTCTGCGTCTTGTCCTGGCCGCGCGTGGCATGCCTACGCCCGGTGACGAAGTACGACCCCGAACCCACCGTCCGCTTCAGCGCGCGGCCAGGACCGGAAGCCGGGCTCCACCACGAACTCCGGATGCCGCTCGACAAAGGCCGCCACCACGTCCTCGTTCTCCTCGGGTTCCAGCGAACACGTGCTGTAGACGATCCGCCCACCCTCCTTGAGCACGGGCAGGCAGCGCTCCAGCAGATCGGCCTGGATGCTCGCAAGCGTGGTGATGTCCTGCGCGCGCAGACGCCAGCGCGCCTCGACGCGTCGCCGCAGCACACCCGTGTTCGAGCAGGGGGCATCCACGAGGATCGCGTCGAAGGTGCGCGGCTCGAAGGGCAGGGCAGCCTCCGGGTCCAGGCAGACCGTCTCGTAGTCGATGGCGCCCATGCGCTCACGCAGTCCTTCGAGCAGGGCCATGCGTTCGGCGTCGACGTCGCACGCCACGATGCGCCCCTGCTTCATCAAGTCGGCCAGGTGCAGCGTCTTGCCTCCGGGCGCCGCGCACAGATCGAGCACGACCTCCCCGGGTGCTGCCTCGACGAGAGGCGCCACGCGCTGGCTCGTCCCATCCTGCACAGCGGCGTCGCCGGAACCGAGCACCAGGGCGACGGCGCTTTCGCCGTCGGCAACGCGCAGCGCCGCCTCGCCGGGGCCGGCCTCGAAGGCCACCTCGCGCTCCTTCAGTGCCGCGGCCAAGGCGTCGCGCGACGTGCGGGCGCGAACGGTGAGCGGCGGCCGCTGGATGCCGGCCCTGAGGATCTGGCCGACGCGCTGCGCCCCCCAGCGCTCGAGCCAGCGCTCGACGAGCCACTGCGGCATGCCGAAGCGGGTTGAGAGATTGCCGGCGAGGTTGCCGGCCGGATCCGGGAAGAGGTTCTTCTTGAAGCGCAGCGCCGAGCCGTCCTCGCGCGGGACGTCCTTGCGCTCGTTGGTGCGCCCTGCGGCCGGGCCCTCGATCGAGCGCAGCAGTCCACGGAGCACGCCGTTGACGTAGCCCGCGCGCGGGCCTCCGGCGTGCCCCTTGGCCCACCCGACGGCGTGGTCGACGGCGGCATGCGCCGGCACGCGGTCGAGGAACAGGATCTGATAGAGCGCAAGCCGTAGGGCCACGCGGACGGCGGCGTTCAGCCGCGGCACAGGCCGCTTCGAGCCCGAAGCCAGCACGGCGTCGAGCGTGCCTCGGCGCCGCACGCAGCCGTAGGCCAGCTCCGTGAGCAGGCCCCGGTCGCGGGCGTCGGGCAGTCGCTCGCGCTCGCCCTCCAACCCCTGATCGATGCGGCCGCCCTTGCGGTCGACGCGCAAGAGCAGATCGGCGGCGATGTCCCGGGCTGTCGGCATGGCCCTTCTTGTAGGCGCAGCCCCCGCCGCGGCATCCTCCCGCCGGACCGTGATACAAGTTCCGGCTCGCAGTCCACGGAGAGCCCCCATGGCCAACGGCAGGCGCAGGAGTAGTAGCAGCGGACGCAGCTCGAGCGGCGGCAGCCGTTCACGCAGCGGCGGCTCACGAAGCAGCAGCGGCCGCAGCGGTGGCTCACGCGGCGGTAGCTCCCGGAGCGGCGGCAGCGCGCGCGGCGGCCGCAGTCGTGGAGGCGGCGGCAACAACGCCATGCCCATGGTCGTGGCGATCGTCGCCGTCGTTGCCGTCATCGCCGTGATCGTCGTGACGAGCAGCAAGGGCAAGAAGCGCAAGGACGACTACGTCTCCGAGCCGGAACTCACGAGCGACTCGGTCGTCGACAAGGACGCCGGCCGCCCGAAGCAGCCGGAGCGCCCGCCGCCCCCGGATATCAGCCCGGAGATCATCACGGTGGCGAAGGAGATCGTCACGTGGATGGACGATGAGCTTGCCGAAGCCAACCAGCACTACGAGGCCGCGATGGCTGCGAAGGGCAAGGGGGATGAGGACGCGTGGCAGAGCAAGCTCCACGAGGCCCGCGAGCACTTCCTCAACATCCGCGAGCGCTGGAACAACGAGGTCGTGGCCGAGATCGACGGCGAGCTGCCGATGGGCTGCCAGTGGGATGCCGACGAAGTGGCCAACCACCACGTAGGCAAGGAAGCCGGCAAGATCACGAAGGCCCTCAAGCGTCTCGCCTACATCTCCAAGCAGCTGCGCAGGTAGCAGGCCGCGGTCGTGGGCCCGCTCTTCTACAACTCGAACGGCTTCGCCTTCCACCGTCTGGATGACGCGGCGCGCATCCTCGCCGACCTCGGCTACGACGGCCTCGCGCTGACGCCCGACGTCCATCACCTCGATCCGCTGCGGTCGACGCCGGCGCAGATCGCCGCGTTCCGCACCCTGTGCGAGTC
>JAHEIK010000276.1 GCA_024639415.1 Planctomycetota bacterium | reverse complement strand
CACCTGCAGGACTCCGCGACTGGGAGGATCTGCTGAGCATCCGGGGCATCGGGCCGGGCACGCTGCGAGGCCTGCGCGCGGCCGATCTACCGATGCGGCTCTTCCTGCACGGCCGCCCGTCGTACACGATGACTCCATGAGTACTCCGGACGACCTCGGGCACGACGACCTCGGGCACGACGACCTCGGGCACGACGACCTCGGGCACGACGACCTCAAGCCCGACGACCTCAAGCCCGCAGAACACATGGACCTCCTGCGCGCAGCGCTGGCCGAGGACCATGCGACGGAGGACGTGACGACGGCTGCGCTCGTTGGCGCGGGACGCCGGGCGAGCGCGGAGATGCTCGTGAAGGCTCCCGGCGTAGTGTGTGGACTGCCGCTCATCGCCGCCGTGTTCGAGCTGTTGGATGAGGCTGTCGAAGTGCAGCTGCTGGCGGAGGACGGCGACACGGTGGGCGCCGGGACGGTCATCGCGCGCATCGACGGCCCTGCTGCGGCGCTGCTCCAGGGTGAGCGCACCGTGCTCAACTTCGTGCAGCGCCTGAGTGGCGTGGCGACGATGGCGGCGACCTACGCCGAGGCCATGCTGGGCGGGCCGGGCATCTACGACACGCGCAAGACGACGCCCGGCTGGCGCGCCCTCGAGAAGTACGCGGTCCGCTGTGGCGGCGGACGCAACCACCGCATGCACCTCGCCGACGCGGCGATGCTCAAGGAGAACCACCTCGTCGCGGCCTACGGCACGCGCGGTCCTGACTCCATCGCGCGGGCCGTGCGCGGGCTGATCGAACACTCGGCCGCGGGCCTGACCCTCTACATCGAGGTCGAAGATGCCAAGGAGCTGGATGCCGCGATCGAGGCTGCCGGCGAGGAGGCCGGGCGCCTGGTCCTGATGCTCGACGACTTCGACATCGCGGCGATTCGCGCGGCCGTGGCGCGCGTACGCACCATGGCACCGCCGCGCCCGCAGCTGGAGGTGACGGGCGGTGTCACGCTCGAGCGCATCGAGGGGCTGGCGGCAACCGGCGTCGGGCGCCTGTCCTCGGGTGCGCTCACCCACAGCGCGCCGGCCTTGGACATCAGCCTGAAGATCCGCAACGCATCCTGAAGCGCCGCATGCCCCCCACGTGGACGACTACTCGTTCCACCACGAGAGCTTCACGTCGCGCGCGAGCACGTCGGCCAGCAGCTTGAAGTCCTGGCGCGCCTCGCGGATGTCCTTCTCGTCGATCTCGAGCACGGCCTTCCAGAAGCGCGGCCGCAAGATGAACAGCAGGCCCCGCTGCAGGGTGCACTCCACGACCCAGCGGCGACGCGTCGTCTCGTTGGCCATCTCGAGGCTCGTGAGCAGGCGCTCGACGTCACGCAGGCCACCTTCGGCCACGCGCAAGAACACGAAGGGGAACTCACTCGTCTCGACGCGGCCGGGGGAAGCCCCCGTCACACGGAACGAAGGGACCAGCTCGAGCGCCTTCACCAGGGGATACACGATCGCGCTGAAACCACGATCGCTCGCTTCGCGCCGCTGGTCGATAATCGCGATCGCGGCCGTGTCGCCTTGCAGGTGGTCGCACAATCCGCAACGCGCGACCTCGACCCCCTCGACGAGCGCAGGCTCGAGTTGATGGCTGCCACACTCCTCGCAGACGTCCATGGCGCTCACTCCTGGTCCGAGGGCCACGTCCCGTCGAACACGTCGACGGCCGGCCCGGTCATGAGCACACCCTCGCGCTCGTCCCAGCGCACGTTCAGGTCGCCCCCCCGCAAGTGGACCAGGACGTCACGTTCCGCATGTCCACCCAGATGCGCGGCGACGGCGACGGCACAGGCCCCCGTTCCGCAAGCAAGGGTCTCGCCGACGCCGCGCTCCCAGGTGCGCTGGCGTAGGGCGTCGCGCGCAAGGACCTGCACGAACTCCACGTTCGTACGCTGCGGAAAGACGGGGTGGCACTCGAACGCCGGCCCCAACACGTCGAGCGGCACGGCATCCACGTCGTCCACGAACACGACGGCGTGCGGGTTACCCATGCTCACGGCGGTGATTGCAAGGCGGTGCTCGCCTGCGTCCAGCACTTCGTCGATGACGCGCCCGCGCCCTCCCACCATGGGGATCTCGGCACGCTCCAGCCGCGGCGCGCCCATCGCGACGCGGATCGTCGCAGTCCGACCGTCCGACGCGAGGATCGACGCGCGGAGCACACCCGCCCCCGTCTCGATCTGCAGGTCCTCGGCTCCGTCTACGAGGCCGCGAGACGCGGCGAACAACACGAGGCAGCGCAGGCCGTTGCCGCACATCTCGGCCTCACTGCCGTCGGGGTTGTACATGCGCATGCGCAGTGCAGCACTCTCGCTGGGCAACGCAAGCAGCAGACCGTCACTGCCCACCCCCAAGCGACGGTCACACACAGAGCGCGCGAGCGCAGCCGCGTCCGCAATCTGGTGGCGCACGGCATCCACGACGACATAGTCGTTGGCACAGCCGTGCATCTTGGCGAAGGGCAGGTCGATCGTGGCCACCACGGGCTCCCGGCACGTCTGTCTCGGGATGAGACAGTCGCGCCGCCAATCTCAACGCAGATTCAAGGAACGCCAGAAACGGGCTGGCGGGCACTCATGGAGAGGGTACTCCAGAGGGGTTCACAGCATCCACGCATCCGCCGGGAAGGGGATCGAATCAGGCCATGACGGGTCACGAGGACGCCAACCAGGACCGTAGCGATACGAGCCCGACCACGCAGCCGCGCGAGGCGACCGAGGAAGCCCTGCGCGCCGGACTCGACCCGGAAGCGCTGTTCGGCGGCGTCGCCCTGCTCGACCAACAGCAGACGGTCCAGTGGCTCGGCCACGTGCAGCGCCTCGCCTCGACAGGCTTGCTCGCCGGCGGCATGGCCCACGATCTGGCCGGTCTCCTGCAGCCGCTCCTCGGCGAGTGCGACCGCGGACTGTTGGACGAGGACCCGGCGTCCCACCGCGAGTCGCTCGTGCGCATGCGCGAGTGGGCACGCCGCGCCGAAGGCTACGTCCGCGCGCTGCTCAACCTGGTGCGCCGCGACGAGCAGCACTGCGCCGCCGTGCCGGTCGAAGCGGTCGTCGAAGACACCCTCGGCCTGCTGCGATCGAGCAACCGTCTAGCGGGTGTGAGCATCACGCGTTTCCTCGACAACTGCCACATCGGTTACGTGGACCGGACGCGTCTCATGCAAGCGGTCCTGAATCTCGTGACCAATGCCGTTCGTGCGGCTTCGCAGGGCGGCCGCGAGGTACGCGTCGGCGTGCGCGGTTGGCGCGGCTGGATCCTCGTGGAAGTCGAAGACAACGGTCCCGGCGTGCCGCCGGCCATCGCGGAGCACGTCTTCGAGCCGTTCGTACATGGCCGCCCGGAGGGAAGCTCCTCAAGCGCGGCGGACGGGCGACACGAACAGGATCGAACGGCGCACCGCAGCACGGGGCTGGGCCTCTACATCACCAAGCGACTGATCGAGGAGCAGGGTGGTCACATCGACTTCGAGACGGAGGCCGGGGTAGGAACGACCTTCCGTCTCATGCTAAAACCGGCACCTGTGGATGGCGCGTCGGCACCGCCCTCCGGGACGGCAGCACCCGGAACGGGCGGGATAGGGGAAGACACGCAATGACGGACGATCATACGACGAACGACCATACGACCGCTGACCAGACGGACGAGGGCAAGGTCTACATCGACGCGAAGCTCGTAGCCGATACGCGCACGAGCGAGCAGCAACTGGGCTTCCGCAATGTCGGCGCCCGCGAACGGCGCATGCTCTACCAGGCGGACGACGCGTACGTGGAGTTGCTCGTACCCCACGAGGGGCACGACACGCTCGAAGGCGGATGGCTCTACGGACAGTTCATCACGCCGACCGACGAGTCGGCCGCGCGCTTCGAGCAGCCGATCTACGCCGTCCTCGTGGGCGAGGAGGGCATGACCGGCGCCGCCAAGATGACGCCCGTCGGCGACTTCGCTGTCCCCTACCGCGAGCCGGGCGACTTCGAGCTGATGCTCGAGCCGAAGCAGGGCCCCACCGTCCGGGTGCGGTTCGCCCAGTAGGCCGCGCACGGTGAGAGAGCACTCTCCCAGGCCGCTCTCCCTGCGCCGCAAGGCGTCGATCTCGTGAGGCGACGCACGCAGACCTTCGCCAAAGAACTGGCCCGAACGCCCGAGCCGCATCGCAGGCGTTCCCTCGTGCGCGCCCATGCGCCCGGCGACATTGATCTCAACGCACTTCTTACCGAGGCGACGGCCCTTAGGAAGCAGGATCCCGAGGCTGCGCGACGCATCGCAACGGCGGCGCTGCTCGCAGCCAAGCGTGCCGGCGACGAAGATGCGGAGCGCGCCGCGCTGCGCCTCGTCGCCGACGTACACCTCGTGCTCGGGCAGCCCCGGCTCGCGTCCAGGCGCTACGGCGTTCTGCGTGGCATGCTGCCCCCGCAGCGCGCCGCCCGACTCGGCCTGGTCTACGGGCAGTCGCTCTCCATGCTCGCGCGCTTCGACGAGGCGCTCGAGGTGATCGAGGAGAGCCGTCAGGCCGTGCCCAAGCGTGGTACGGCGGAGTTCCGCGCGCGCCTGGACATCGCCCAGGGCATCGTGCACCAGGCGCAGGGCCGCAGCGCCGACGCACTGGCCTCGTACGACCGCGGCCGCAAGGTGTTCGCCCGCCAGGGCAAGCACAAGGTCCTCTCCAACGTCGACATGAACCGCGCGACGTCGCTGACCAACCTCGAGGAGTACGACAAGGCCGAGCGCCTCTACAGCCGCGTACGCCGCTACTACGAGGAGCAGGGCGTCCACGCCATGGCCCTGCGTACGGCCTACAACCACGCCTACCTGCGCTTCGTGCGCGGACAGTTCCACGACGCGCTGCAGCACTTCCGCACCCTGCGAGCCAAGTTCGAGAAGCTCGGCGACAGGCGCCACGTTGCCATGTGCGACCTGGACGAGGCCGAGATCAGCCTGCACATGAACCTGCCGGCGCACGCGGCGGAACTGGCCGAGCGTGCGGCGCGTGTCCTGCAGGATCTGGGCATCCGCGCCGACGTAGCTCGTGCGGAGTTCTTCGGCTCGGTGGCGGCCCGCAGCCTGGGAGACTTCGAGGACGCCCGGCGGCGCATGGAGCGCGCCGAGCGCACGTTCCGCGAGCTGGACAACGGCATGTGGTGGGGCATCTGCCTGCACCGCCTCGCCGAACTCGACCTGGAGAGCGGCCACGCCGGCCGGGCGGCCCGACGCGCCCAGAAGGCGATCGAGCTCCTCGAGGCGTGCGGCATGCACGAGCGGGCCGGCTACGCCTCGGTGCTGCTGGCCTCGATCGAGCGTCGCTCGGCCGACGCGGCCAGGGCGACGGAGCGACTCGAGGAGACCCTGAACGGTCTGGAGGGTCAGCGGCTGCCCTGGCTGCGCTGCGAGATCCACCAGGAGCTCGGCCACGTCTTCGCGACACGCGGCGACATGGCGCGGGCCGTGCGCCACGTGCTGCAGGCCACGCGGCTGCTCGAGGACCACCGCATGGCCGTGCCGCCCGACGAGTACATGGCCGCCTTCCTCACGGGCAAGGCGCGTCTCTTCCGCGATGCCGTGCGGCTCGTCCTGGACTTCGGCGCACCCGATGCCGCCACGCGCGCCTTCGAGCTGGCCGAGCAGGCGCGCGGCCGCGCGCTCCTGGACCTGCTGCGCCACCAGGCGCCGCACGAGGGCGGTTCCGGCGACCGGGCCCTGGAGCGCGAGGCCCTGCGCCTCGAGCGCGAGA
>JAHEIK010000275.1 GCA_024639415.1 Planctomycetota bacterium | reverse complement strand
TTCGTCTCGTAGGCGCCCACGAGGAACGCATGCTGCTTGCCCAGCTCGGTGAGGAAGCGGTAGCCCGACTTGTTGATGTCGTTGTTCGTCACGTGCGGACGGTGCGCGGGCTCCATGATGCGGATCGAGTGCGCGATGGCCGTCTCGGGCCAGACGATCAGCTCGGCGCCCTCCGCCGCCGCCTGGACGGAGCCGCGGCGATACGCCTCGAGGTTCGCCTGGTGACGGCCCGGCCGGCGCTCCTTGTCCTGCTTGCCCACGTTGGGCTGGACCAGGCCGATGCTGAGCACCTCGGTCGCAGCGTCCTCTTGCGCCTGCACGTCGTGGTAGCGCCACTGGCCCCACGCGAAGAGCGCGCAGCCGATAGCGAACGTTGCGAGAGCCGCCTTGGGCCGTGCCGCGGGCCCGCTCCGCCCGAAGGCCCAGCGAATCCACTCGTGCACCGGCACGATGAGGCACAGCAGCACGAAGGAGACGGCCGACACGCCGCCCCACTCCGCGGCCTGGACCAGCGGCGGTACGTCGACGGCGCCATGCCCGACCTTCCAGGGGAAGAGACGGATCGGCAGATGCTCGGCCCCGACGATGAGCATGACCGTCGTGAGCGGATGCGGCCTGCGACCGCGCGCCAGCATGCCGCGGTGGAAGATCACGAAGACCCATCCGTGCAGGATGCCCAGCGCGCCGAAGAGCGCGGTCAGCGCCCACGAGGCCGGCACCGGGAGGTTGCCGAAGTCCTGCGTGGTCTGGGCCAGCCAGCGGTAGCCGTAGCCGATGGCCACGGCACCGAAGAGGAACGTCAAGCCCATCGCCGACTTGATGCTGCGACAGCGCTCGACGAGCAGGATCCAGGCGACGATGCCCGGCACGGTGCACAGGGCGATCGGGTTCGGGGTGAACGCGCCCAGCCACGTGAGCATGACCAACGCGATGAGCAGCGTGCCTACGCGGTGCCGGCCGTCTCGGGCAGGCATCGACTCCGGCGTTCGTTCGACCGGGGCGATCACGCGCACCTCCTCGCTGAGGATGCGGAGCCTGCGCTCCGAGCCTGCATTGCCGGGCCGGTGGTACCACAGCGAATGGGGGTGAACAACACTGCATCATCCGCGCCGATGACAGCGCTGGTCCGCGGCCTCACTCCGCTTGGTCCGGAGCTCTTCACCAAGCCAACAGCGACGGCTCGAGCTCCTCGGGCGCGACGAAGCCCAGCAGGTCGACCACGGTTGCCGCCACGTTCGCGAGACCGGCCTCGGGGAGGTCCTCCCTGAACCGCGGCTGCTCGCCCTCCGTGCGCCACACCCAGAACCCGACGGGATTGAGGGTGTGGCTGGTGCGCGGAACGATGCGACCGCTCTCGTCACGGCGCGGGGTGCCGTCGCGCGTGCGGACGTACATGTCGTCTGCGTTGCCGTGATCGGCCGTCACGACCAGCGTGCCGCCCTGGCTCCTCAGGGCCTCCAGGATCCGGCCCAGCTCCGCGTCGACGCACTCGACGGCATGCACGGTGGGCTCCAGTAGGCCTGTGTGCCCGACCATGTCGCCGTTGGCGTAGTTGCAGCGCAGGAACGCGTAGGTCCCGCCGCGCAGGGCAGCGAGCAGCGCATCCGTCACGCCGCCGGCGCTCATCTCCGGGCGCGCCTCGAACGGGGGCTCGGGCGAGGGAACCTCGCAGTAGGACTCGAGCGACTCGTCGAACTTCCCGCTCCGATTGCCGTTCCAGAAGTAGGTCACGTGACCGTACTTCTGGGTCTCCGACACGGCGAACTGGGCTATCTCCGTGGCGGCCAGGCGCTCGCTCAGCGTGCGCTCGATGATCGGCGGCGGAACCAGGTAGCGACGCGGCACGCCTCGGTCCCCGTCGTACAGGGTCATCCCCGCAAACAGGACACGCGGTCGCGTCCCACGGTCGAACGCGTCGAAGGCATCCCCGTCGTCGAACGCCTGACAGATCTCGATGGCACGATCCCCGCGGAAGTTGAAGAAGATGCAGGCATCGCCATCCCGCATCGGCCCGACGGGTCCGTCGTCATCCCGCACCACGAAGGGCGGCAGGAACTGATCGCTGACGCCCGCCTCCTCCGCACGCAACCCCCGCACCGCATCCAGCGCGGACGGGAACTGGCGCCCCTCCCCCAGCACGTGAGCTCGCCAGCCGCGCTCGACGATGCGCCAGTCGGCCTCGTAGCGGTCCATGGTCGTGACCATGCGGCCGCCGCCCGACGCGATGAGGTAGCTCCGCCCGGGCTTGGCGCGGATCGGGTCGAGAACCTCCTCCAGCCGCTCGAGATACCGCGTGCAGGAGTGGTCCTCGACGTCACGTCCGTCGAGGAGCACATGCACGCGCACGGCCGCAACACCCTCTTCGTCTGCGCGCCGGACGATCGCGTGCAGATGACGCTCGTGACTGTGCACGTTGCCGTCGGAGAGCAACCCCAGCAGATGCAGCGTCCCGCCGCCGGCCGTGCACTGCTCGATGATGCCGCGCCAGACGTCGCCGGCGAACACGCTGCGGCTGGTCATGGCCTGCTCGACGAGACTCGCGCCCTGCTGGATCACACGGCCGGCTCCGAGCGCGTTGTGGCCCACCTCCGAGTTGCCCATGTCACTGTCCGAAGGCAGGCCCACCGCACGCCCGTGGGCGCACAGCGTCCGGAACGCCGCGTGTTCCTGCAGCCAGTCCAGTGTCGGTGTGTCGGCCAGATGCACGGCATCGCCGGCATCGCGCGGCCCCTGTCCGACCCCGTCCATCACGACGAACACGACGGGGCGCGGAGCCCCAGGCGAGTTCCGACGCTCGAGCGCCAATCCAGGATCCACACGACCTCCACACGCCCGCTTGTCGTGGGGTCAAGCGCGGCGACGAGATTCTACCGACCTGCGCTCGCGTGAGTGCCCCGTTCTGGATCGGGCTTCCACGCCGTGATCCCGGTCGGAATCGGCAGTTCCTCGGGATCGACGAGCCCGGCCTCTGCGGCCCAGCCGGCCACCTCGTCCCAGGTGTGGTGGCTCTGCAGCGGAGGCGCGATCCAGTCGTGGACGACCTGCGCGCACTCGCCCCAGGTGGCCTGCCCCAGGCGCGTGCCGCTGTAGCTACGCACAAAGAGGGTGAGAGGTGCCACAGCGAAGCTCAGCAGGCGCACGGCAGAACCCGGCAGGCGCGTGGTGAGCTTGCGCGCTGTCCCGAAGACCAGCTCGCGCAGGCGTCCTTCCTGCGGGTAGACCCAGATGTAGAGCGCGCCGCCCGGCTTCACCAGCCGGGCCAGCTCGAGATAGGCCGCATGCGCGTCGGGCGTGTGATGGATGACGCCGTCCGAGAAGACGAGATCGAAGCTCTGGTCGCGAAACGGCGCCTCGAGCACGCTGCCCTGGACCACGGCGAGGGCGGGATCGTCCAGCGGCACGCCGGCCTCCTCGGGCCCGCGTCCGATGTCGAGACCGACGACCTGCGCGCCCATGTCGGCGAAGGCTCGCAGGTAGCGCCCGTGCCCGCAGCCGGCATCCAGCACCGTCTTGCCGCGATACCAGTCGGCGTCGATCCGCTGCCCCATGCGGGCTCCGACGAGGTTGGCGCGCATGGCGCGCGGGTCCTTGCCGAAGATGCGCCGGAGCCGCCCGTAGCTCTGCCACTGGCGCTCGAAGGCCCGCACGGTCCGCGTCTCGGCCCCGGCAGTGCGGAGGTTTCCCACGAAGCGCGGAATTCCACGCACCACAGGCCAGACATGGCCTGCTCCGGCGCGTGAATCCACGCAGATCAGCTCCTCGGCCCCGGCCGCCAGGCGCAGCTCGCCCCCGCAAGCCGGGCACGCGAGGAGGGGTTCCAGGAGGCGATGCACGGGCGTCTCGCAGCGGTTTCGAGCGGACAAAAACGGGCCGTTCGGCCAACTTTTTTTTCGACTGCTGATGGTCCCATCGACGGGTCGATGCAGGCACCTCTGATCCATCGATGACCCAAGGTGCTTGATTTCAGGAGGTTACGTAGAGTCCGCGCGAAGCCTCGATGAAACGAGCACCCCGCACCCCGGTTTTTTGTTGAGAACTAGGGTCTTGCGGTCCCCGAGGGGGCGCCGCTAAAGTGCGCGGCCACTGTACTGCTCAGCCGAGCAGCACGAAACACCCCGGGGACGACCGACCGCTGTCCTACCTCGCCAGGCCGCTTCGAAACGGCCTGGGGAGTACGGCACCGGATCAACCGCTCTTCGGGGCAGACAGGTACGCGGGTTGCTGCATAGGCGCCCCAGGAGATAACACCATGATCACCCCGACCCAGGACCGCACGGATCTGCAGGACCGCACAGGCCGCCTGATCCAGACCGGTATCCAGATCGAGCAGAGTGTCGAGGCGCGCTACCTGCGCGTCGGTCGTGCGTTCACGTACGGCCCCATCCGCCGGCTCTTCGAGGAGTACTCGGCTGAGGTTCGCGACCACGCCCGCATCCTCTCGCGCCACCTGCGCGACCGGGACGGTGGCAAGAGCATGGTGAAGCAGAGCGGCCGTCGTCGTCGCCCGCGCGCGGCCGAGGGCCCCCCCATCCTCACGCCCCCGGCGCTCTACGCCGCGTTCGACGAGGCGTTCCGCGCTGCCGAGCGCGCGATCGTGTTCCACCGCCGCTCGATGGAGCAGGTCGACGACCGCTACCTGCGCAAGTTCATGGAGGTCCTGGCGGGCGATCACTCGTTCCACCTGGACATCCTCGGCCATCTCCTTGCCGACATCCGTGACCGCCCGATGCACCTCACCCCGGGTCGCAAGCTCGCGCCCGTCGATGTGCCGTGGGTCGCCGCGATGTTCGAGGGCGTCGTGCCGCCGTGGCGTCGCGAGTCCGAGAGCGAGACCGGCCCCCGCCGCTGGTTCATCAACTACATGTGAGCCACCCCTGAGGTCACACTCAGACATGCCGACGTGAGCGCTCGTGAGAACGGGCGCTCACGTCTCATTTTTGGGGCATCGGGGTCGTTCGTTCGGCAACCCGCCCGTGGCTGATTGATGACTGCCCACCCTGCGCCTGCACGCTTGGGTCGATTGATGAACGCTGCCGACTGCGCCTGCCAGTCGATGGCGCCCGCCAAGTTGTCGAGCTTGTGCCTGCGACTCTCTGCGCCGTAAGGAAGTCGGCCGTACGTGACACTGCGAAGGGTGCCCTTGTCCCTACCTGGCTCGTGGTCGGCGGGCAGAGTGACGGCGCGGCTCGTGCCACCTCCCGATGCGAGTGATCTTGGCGCGAATCACGAACCCGGTCTCGAGCGAGAGCACCCTCGAGCCGGGCAAGCATGCGGGACTGCACAGGATGGCTCGAATCCCTCCCCGCCATTGCCCGGGCGTGATCGTCGAGGGTAGGATTCGGGCGCTGTCGGCGACCACCGGGAGGCCGACTTGATGTCATGAGAACGGCGTTTCAGCCTGGGGCTGTGCGCAGGTCGCGACGGGGTGTTGCCTTGATTCCAGCTTCCCGTCCGCTGGGGAGCTTGCGGTGGCAAGACGCCGAATCGTGCAGGCCGCCGGCCCCACGCTTCTTGTGGGTCTGCTTCTCTCGATTGGGTGCGGCGACCCAGGCCCCGCGCATCTCCGGCCGCCGTCTGAGCCTGGGGACACGACGCTGGCGGACGCAGGGGCAACAGCACGGCCGGCACTCATCACGACAGCGGCTGACGAAGCCCTCGATGCCGTCTTCGACGCCTTCCCCGTGCCCGCAGAGAACGCACTGCAGGAGCACGACAATCTCCTGCGCGCAGTGCAACGCTTGGAGGAACTCACCGTTGCGTATCCGGACCAC
>JAHEIK010000274.1 GCA_024639415.1 Planctomycetota bacterium | reverse complement strand
AGCACCCCGCCCGTCTTCCCCTGGGAGTCTGTCGGTGACTACGAGGACATCCGCTTCCACAAGTGGGATGGCATCGCCAAGATCACGATCAACCGGCCGGAGGTCCGCAACGCCTTCCGGCCGCAGACGGTCATGGAGATGCGCAAGGCCCTGGACGACGCCCGCGACGACCCCACGATCGGCGTGATCATCCTGACGGGCGAGGGCAAGGATGCCTTCTGCGCCGGCGGGGACCAGCGCATCCGCGGCGACGCAGGCTACGTCGACGCCGAAGGCGTCCACCGCCTGAACGTGCTGGACTTCCAGCGGGAGATGCGCCGCTGCCCGAAGCCGATCATCGCGATGGTCGCGGGCTATGCGATCGGTGGCGGCCACGTGCTGCACGTCATGGCGGACCTGACCATCGCCGCGGACAACGCGCGCTTCGGCCAGACCGGCCCGAAGGTCGGCAGCTTCGACGGCGGCTACGGCTCGAGCTACCTCGCCCGCATGGTGGGGCAGAAGAAGGCGCGCGAGATCTGGTTCCTCTGCCGGCAGTACGACGCGCAGCAGGCGCTGGACATGGGTATGGTCAACGTCGTCGTGCCCTACGAGCAGCTCGAAGCCGAGACCGTGCAGTGGTGCCGGGAGATCCTGCAGCACTCCCCGCTGGCGATCCGCTGCCTCAAGTCGGCGCTGAACGCCGACTGCGACGGTCAGGCGGGATTGCAGGAGCTCGCGGGCAACGCGACGCTGCTCTACTACATGACGGAAGAGGGCCAGGAGGGGAAGCAGGCCTTCCTGGAGAAGCGCAAGCCCGGCTTCGACAAGTTCCCCAAGCGGCCCTAGGGCACGCCAGCCATCATGCCGAGCGCGGTCAGCGTCTGGATCCACGCCACGCGTCCGAAGACGCTGCCGGCTGCCGTCGCGCCCGTAGTCATGGGCATCGCCATCGCCGTGCGGGACGGCGCGCAGCACGTGCTCGCCGCGGCTGCCGCGCTCGCCGGTGCCCTGTTGATCCAGATCGGGACCAACTTCGCGAACGACTACTACGACGGCGTGAAGGGCACGGACACGGAGGACCGCCTCGGGCCCCAGCGTGCGGTGCAAGCCGGCCTCGTGAGCCCGCGTGCCATGCGCCTCGCGTTCCTGCTGACCTTCGGACTCGCCGTGCTCGTCGGCGCCTACCTGGTCTCGCGAGGCGGCCTGCCCATCCTGGCGATCGGCGTGGCCTCGGTCGTGTGCGGCGTGCTCTACACGGGCGGGCCGCGTCCGCTCGGCTACCTGGGGTTGGGCGACCTGCTCGTGCTGGGCTTCTTCGGCCCGGTCGCCACCGCCGGCACCTACTACGTCCAGTCGGGAATCTGGAGCGAGGTGGCGCTCATCGCCGGCCTTGCTCCGGGCCTGCTGGCGGTGGGCCTGCTCACGGTGAACAACCTGCGGGATGTCGAAGGCGACCGGAAAGCCGGCAAGCACACCCTCGCCGTGCGCTTCGGCCCCAATTTCGCCAAGGCCGAGTTCGCGACCTGCCTGCTGGGAGCGGCAGCCGTACCCGTCGTGCTCTGGACCCGGTTCGGCGGCCCGCCCGGCGTCCTTGCAGCCAGCGCCGCGTGCCTGCTGGCCGTGCCGGCGTGGTTCGAGGTGCGGCGCTGGTCCCCCGGCGCCCGACTCGGTAAAGCGCTCGCTGGCATGGGCCTTGCCTTGACGGTGTATGCACTCGCCTTCTGCGTAGGCTGGTCGCTATGAAGGTGGAGAGCATCGACGTCGCGAAGTACCGCCTGCCGCTCGCGCGGCGGTACCGCGCCGGATCCGTCGACGTCGATCACCGCGAGGGTCGCCTCGTACGACTGCGCAGCGACGATCGGATCGTCGGCTACGGCGAGATCGCTCCCCTACCGGGCCTGCACAAGGAGTCGCTCGCCGACGTCGACACGGTCTTGGCTACGGTCTGTCCGGAACTGGAGGGCCAGCGCTTCGAGCGCTTCGGCGATCTCGCGAACAACGTGGCCAATCGCATCGCCGCGTGCGCGCCGCGCGGCGACTTCGGAGCCCCGAGCGCCGTCTTCGGCCTGCAGTGCGCTGCCGCCTCCGTGTTCGCGCAAGCCGAGAACACCACGCCCGCGCACATCCTGAGCAAGAAGCCGCGGGAGCACGTGAAGATCAACGCGCTGTTCGTCGGTACGGCCGCGCAGGCCGCCGAAGCCGTCGCCAACGGCACCCTCGACGCCTACCCGAGCGTCAAGGTCAAGGTCGGTCGCATGCCAGCTGCCGCCGAGCGCGAGATGCTGCAGGTGCTCCTCTCCGGTCTCGACGAGGGCGTCAAGCTGCGCCTCGACGCCAACCGCACGCTGACGCTGGAGAGCGCGATCGAGCGCTTCCGCGGACTGCCGCCCGAGCGTATCGAGTATCTGGAGGAGCCCTTGGCCGAGGCAACGCAGCTCACCGATCTCCATGCCGCGACCGGCCTGATGATCGGACTCGACGAGACGCTGCTCGTGCCCGCGCTCTTCCACCTGGGGCGCATGCCCTTCGTCAAGGCCTGGTGCCTGAAGGCCTCGCTCGTCGGCCACTGGAAGCGGATGCTGTTCCTCTCCGACGAGGCACGGAAGCACGGGGCGGCCACGGTCGTCAGCAGTTGCATCGAGAGCGGCCTCGGCCTCGGCTGGCAGGTGCAGATGGCCGCGGCACTGCCGGGCGCCGTCGCACCGTCCGGGCTCGGCACGGAGTCCTGGCTGCGCATCGACCTGGTCTCGCCGCGCTACAACTCCTCGCGCGGCTACGTGCGGACGAGCGACTGGAGCGGCGTACCGTCCGCGCCCGTGCTCGGCAAGCTGCGTTTCAAGCGAGTCGACTGATGCAGGCGGCGGTCGCGCCCCTGCTCGCGGCACTGCGTGAGCGGGGGACCGCACCGTTCCTCGCCTACGCCGATCGCGACGTCTCTGCGGCGGAGGTGCTCGGCTGCGTCGAGGACGCGGTAGCGGAGGCGGGGAAGCTGCGCCCTGCGCTCGTACCGGGCTGCGTGGCCGCCCTACGGGGGGACGATCCCGGGCTGCGCATCGCAGCACCGCTCGCGGCATGGTCGCTCGGCCTGTGCGCACAGCCCCTGAGCGATCGCGAGCCGGACGCCGCCGTGGAGGGCTTGCTGCATGCCTCGGGTGCACGCGTCGTGTTCGCGTGGCGCCCTCAGGGCAGGTGGTCGCTCGAGCCGAGAAGCGCCGACCTCGACGTCGCGTTGCCGACCGGAACCCTCTTCGCGACGTCCGGCAGCGCGGGACGCCCCAAGCTGGTCGTACACGGACTGGAGCAGCACCTGGCCAGCGCACGCGGCGCGTGCGCGTTCCTCGATCTCGGTCCGCATGACCGCCTGCTGCTCTCTCTGCCCACGTGGCACGTGGGTGGCATGGGGATCGTCCTGCGCGCGATCCTGGCGGGCTCCGTCCTCTGCGTTCCCGCTGCCGGCGAGTCGCTGGCGGCGGCCCTGCTGCGCAGCCGGCCGACGTGCATCTCGCTCGTTGCGACGCAGCTCGCCGGCTTGCTGGAAGACGCGCAGGCGACCGAGGCGCTACGCGCCTGCCGTAGCGTCCTCTTGGGGGGCGGACCGCTCACGCTGTCGCAGCGCGAGCGCGCCCTGGATGCGGGACTGCCCATCGTCGTGAGCTACGGCGCGACCGAGACATCGGCCTTCGTCGCCGCGAGTGCGGAGCCGGGCGTGATCCTACGTCCGCAGAGCGCGGGCTGCGCGCTGCCGGAGCGAGACGTGCAGATCGACGACGAGGGCCAGATCTGCGTAGGCGGCCCCACGCTGTTCGACGGCTACCTCGTGGACGGGCAGGTCCGGCCGGAGCGAAACGTGGCTGGCTTGTGGGCAACCGGCGACACGGGCCGCATCGAAGACGGCGTGCTCTACGTGCACGGGCGCGGCGATCGTATGTTCATCTCCGGCGGCGAGAACGTGCAGCCCGAGGAGATCGAGGGCGCCTTGCTCGCGATCGACGGCGTGGACGAAGCGGTGGTCGTGGGCGTGGCGCACGAGGCGTTCGGCGCGAGACCAGCGGCGTTCGTTCGCGGGGCGGCGCTCGACGCGAGCGTCCTTGATCAGGCACTGCGGCGTGTGCTGCCGGGCTTCAAGGTGCCGGATGTGTACTACCGCATGCCGGCCGGCGACGCGTCGCGCATGAAGCCGGACCTCGCGCGACTGCAGGAGCTGGCGAGCGATCCCGGAGATCTGGAGCGACTGTAGTCGGGCACGGGAGCGTGGAACGGGTACGCCGGTGACGGTAACGGTGACGTTCACGTTCACGGGTGGAGGGGCGGGTTACATACCCGCCCTCTGCCCCAACGCCGCGGCCAACTCCTCCGGCAACCGCGTGGCCTTGCCGGTCGCCGTGTCGACGGCCACGTGCACGGTGGAGAGCTGTGCAGCCTCGGCCCCGTCCTCCTTGCGCACGAGGTAGTCGAGCGTGAACGAGCGCGACTTCACCGCACGCACCGACACCTCGACACGCACACGCTCGCCCATGCGCAGCGACGCCCGGTAGTCGGACTCGGCGTGCACGATCGGCAGGATCAGCGCCGCGCGTCCGAGGTCTGCGGGCAGCGCATGGCCGAGGCTCTCGAGCATGTGCTCGTACGCCAGATGCGCCAGCTCGAAGAAGCGCGCGAAGAACACCACGCCCGCACCGTCGACGTGCTGCAGGCGGATGGTCGTCTCGTAGACGTGGCTGCTCACTGGTCCCCGACGCCGACGACCTCGATGTCGAACACCAGGGTCTTGCCGGCGAGGAAGTGGTTGCCGTCGAGCACAGCCTCCTTTTCCTTCAGCTCGATGAGCGTCGCCTGCAACTGCCCATCGGGTGTCTTCAGCCCGAGCACGGCACCAACCTGCACGTCGTCGGGGAGTTGGGACGTATGCACGCGGATGAGAAGCTCGTTGCGACGCTCCCCGTAGCCCAGGTTCGGCGGCACGTCGACGGTCTTCTTGTCGCCGACGGCCATGCCGATCACGGCGTGACTCACGCCCGGGATCAGATCGTCGCCACCCGCTGTGAACTCCAAGGGCTCGCGCCCCTCCGAGTTGTCGAAGACGGTGCCGTCTTCGAGAGCGCCGCGGTAGTGGATACGCACTTTGTCACCTGTTTCGATCGTCATGCGCGAAGTCTAGCGGAGATACGCCGGGGCGCGGCAACGTGGCGCCGTCCCCAGCGATTGCGCAAACTCGCGCACTGCACACGAGCGGAGCGCCCCTACGCCCTGGCCGGAGGCGGCACGCCGTTTGATACACAGCCGCACGGGGTCGATGTCTGGAGCATTGACATGCTGAAGAACCGATTGACAGACGTGCTCGACAAGAAGGCCATCGGCTACGAAGTAATCCATCACCGCCCGGACTACTCCGCGCTCGAGACAGCACAGGACACGCACACGGCGGGACAGGAGTTTGCGAAGGCTGTGCTCCTATCCACCCCCGCCGGGCCGGTGATGGCCGTGCTGCCGGCACCGTGCATCGTGGACGTGGAGCGCTTCGCGAAGATCGTCTCTGCAGACGAGGTGCATCTCCTGCCTGAGGGTGCGATGGGAGACCTGTTCCCGGACTGCCAGGTCGGGGCGGAGCCGCCCTTCGGTCATCTGTACGGCGTACCGGTGTACGTGGACGAAGGGCTCGCGGCGGAGGAGTACATCACCTTCAACGCCGGCAGCCACGACGAGGCCATACGTCTCCGCTTCCGCGACTACGAGGGACTCGAGCACCCCACCCGTGCAAGCTTCGCCATTGCGCGTTGATCAGGGCCAGCG
>JAHEIK010000019.1 GCA_024639415.1 Planctomycetota bacterium | reverse complement strand
TTGATGTCGCGGTCGAGGTAGTACGTGCCGGGCGTCGAGAGCGTTCCCGGCGTGGAGATCGTCGTGGCATTCGCGGGGCGCGGGGTGCCCGAGCCGAGGGCGACGCGCGAGGCTACTGCGAACGCGAAGGCGCCGGGAGCGCCGGCCTGAACCGGGCGGATGGCGAACTGCAGCGTCTGGCCGGGCTCGAGCCCGGTGAGGGTGATCCGCTCCAGCGACCCGGGTGCGCCGGGCGTGTGGCTCTGCGCGACGACCGCGGCGTGGGCGAGGTCGGCTTCCGTCGCGATGTGCCTGATCGATGCGCGCACTTCGTAGGCGCTGACGGGCGAGTCGCTCGCCGGCGGCGCCGTGAAGCGCAAGACGACCGACCCCCGCTGCGTCCCCGGCTCGGCGCGCAGGTCGTCGATGCCCACTGCGACCACCAGGGGGAAGGCGCCCGTCACGCTGACGGCGGGATCCTGCCGATCGGTGAGACGGACGCGCAGGATGAAGCTGCCCGTCGTCCGCGGCGTTCCCCGCAGGGTGCCCGTCGGATCGAAGGTCAGCCCCGCGGGCAGGCGCGCGGTCGGCTCCAGCGTCCACACGTAGTCACGGTGCCCGCCTTCAGCCCGTAGGGCGAAGGTGTAGGCTTGGTTCCAGAACGCCGCCGGCAGCTGCGTGGTGGTGATGGCGAGCTGCTCGACGCCGCCGGCGTTGGCCTCCTCCTCCACGGCCAGGGCGCCGGCGCCTCCGCACGCGGTGAAGACCGCGAAGGCCGCAGCGGTGAGGACAAGCACGCAGGCGCGCGGACGACGAGGCTGGCTGTGGGGGACTGTCATGGCTCCTCCCAGAGTAGCCCTGGAGGGTCGATCCATGGAACGGGCCGGTTCTTGGGGTGGGTGATAGGGTGGGACCATCAGCCCAGACCCCCGCATGGACGATGTATATCCTGTGCAGGAACCTCCCACAGACCATCCGGGGCAGCAGAGCGCGAAGCCCGCTGAATCCGCGCCCGCGTCCACGGGCAGCCCCGCCTCCGGTGCCCGGCACGCCCTGTCCGTGATGCGCTGGCCGCTCGGCGGAATCCGTACATATCTCCTGTACACGCACCCCGCCCTCGTGGCCGGCGGCTGGCGCGTCACGTTCGTGGGCCCCGAGGGGGAGCACTTCGACGCCCTGGCCGAGGAGGTCGCCGACTGGCCCGGCGTCGACTGTGTTCCGGCGCCGCGGGGGCGCTCGCCCGCCTTCCTCACGCGCGCCACGCGCCGCTTGATCCGGGAGCGCGACTTCACCCTGGTCAACTCGCAGGGGCTCGGCGCCGCGGCGCAGGTCGAGGTCGCGCGCCGCACCGCCGGCCGTCGCGGCCGCCGCTTGCCGCACGTGGTCACCTCGCACGACATGTTCCCTCCGGGCAAGCATGTCGGCTTCAAGGGCTGGGCGCGGAAGCGGGTGCTCGAGCGGCTCCTCAAGCGGGCCGAAGTCATCATCAACGTCACCGACGATGCGAAGGCGAACCTGCTCGAGCACCTGCCGGCCATCGGTCGCGCCGGGACGCGACTGGTGACCATCCCGCACGGAATCCGCCCGCTCAGTCCCGGCGACGCCGGGCTGGCACCGCTCGACCCGCCGCTCCGCGCGCGTCTGGAGCTGGGCGAGGAGCCCTTCCTCATGGGCTTCCTGGGACGCTTCATGGAGCAGAAGGGGTTCCTACCCTTGCTCGAGTCGCTCCAGCAGCTGCGCGCGCGCACGCTGCCCAGGCCGTTCCATCTCGTGGCCGTGGGCTCGGGTGACTACGAACGCGAGTACCGGGAAGAGGTCGAGGAGCGGGGGCTGTCCGACGTCGTCACCTTCATGCCGTTCGTACCCGACGTCATGCCCTTCCTGCGAGAACTCGACCTGGTCGTCATGCCCTCCCTCTGGGAAGCCGCTGGACTGCTTGCCATGGAAGCGCTGGTCGCAGGCACACCTCTGCTCACGTCGGACTGTCCGGGTTTGCGAGAGGTCGTGCGTGACACGCCTGCGTTGCTGGCCAAGGCCGGCGACGTCGGCGCGTGGAGCACGGCGCTCGAGGGCGCGCTCACGGCAGCGCCGAAGGCGGCAACACGCGACTTCGTAGCCGAGGCGCTCCAGCGCTTCGATGCCCGCCGTACGGCGGAGCGCACCGTCGCCCTGTTGGACGAGGTCGCTCAGCGCGTGGAGCGCGGCGCTTGATCCCGCGCCGGTTCGCCGCCCTGCTGGGCGAACGGGGGAGTCTCGGGCGGATCCTCGCCGGACAGGGTGCGGGAAGCGCCGGCGTCTTCATCTTCAGCGCCATCGTGGCGTTCGCGATGCGACCGTGGATGATCGGCTGGCTCGGTACGTCGACCTTCGGTGTCTGGCTCATCATCTCGTCGTTGACGGGGTACTTCGGGCTTGCCAATCTCGGTGTGCGTCCGGCCGTCGTGCACTTCATCGCCAAGAACGACGCGCGAGGGGAGATCGACCAGGTCAATCGCTACGTCAACACGGCCTTCACGGCGTTCGGCCTGTGCGGCGCCGTGATCCTGCTTGCCGCGGGTGTGCTCGCCTTCTTCCTTCCCGACATGTTCCGGATCCCCGTCGAGGCCGTAGCCGATGCGCGGCTCGCCCTGCTCCTCGTCGGGGTCGACCTGGCCGTGGGCCTGCCCTGGAACGCCTATTCGGCCGTCGTCGTGGGCAAGCGCCGCTACGACGTGCTCAACCGCATCAACCTGCTCATGTTGGTCCTGCGCAACGGCGCGATCATCCTGCTGCTCAGCCAGGGCGGCGGCATCGTCACGCTCGCCTTGGTGAACCTCGGCGCGACGGTCGTCGAGATGGGCTTCAAGGCAGGCGCGGCATTCCACCTCGAGCCACGACTGCGCTTCAAGCTGGGGCTGGCCAATCGCGAAGCGGCGCGCGACCTGCTGCGCTACGGGATGATGGCGGTCGTCGTGACGCTCTCGCTGCAGCTCGTCTGGCTCACTGACGCGATGGTCGTCGGCTGGCTCATCACCGTGCCCGCGGTCACGGCGTTCTCCAACGGGGCCGTGCTGCCTTCCTACATCCGGCAGCTGCTGGCGGCGGCGGGTCGCGTCATCGAGCCGGCTGCCGGCGCACTGGATGCCCAGGACGACCACGCTGCATTGGGTCGCATCATGCGCGGCGGGGCACGCACCATGATCGCCCTCGCGGCGCCGATGCTGGTGTACCTGCTCGTCTTCGGAGAGCACTTCCTCCTCCAATGGCTCGGACCGACCGAGGTCACGAAGTCCGCGGCCGTCATGTTCGTGCTCGCGCTCGGCGTCGCCGCGCCGATCGCCTCGTATCCCTTCGTCGCCGTGATGTACGGGGCCAACCAGGTGCGGGCTCTGGCGGGACTGTCGCTCTTGGAGGGCGTCGCCAACCTGGGCATCAGCATCGCGCTGGCGCGGCCGCTCGGCATCCTGGGGGTTGCCATCGGCACGGCGGTGCCGGCCGCGGTCGTCCACCTCGTACTCATGCCGCGCGTCGTCCTGCGGCGCTACGGCTTGCCGTGGGGCGACTTCATGATGCATGCGTGGGCACGACCGCTCGCTGCAGCGGGGCTTACGTGGCTCGCGCTCCAAGCCGTGAAGCTCGGCCCCGGCGCCCCCGGGTGGCTGGTGCTCGTGGGGTTGTCGGGCGCCACCGCGGCCGTGTTCGGCGTGTTCTGGTGGCTCCTCGGACGCGTCCTGCCCGGCCTCGACGGGGCAGGCGCGCCGCCCGTGAAGCCTGGAGACGCAGCGTGAGCGCGGCGCAGGCACGAGCCGAGGGGCATGAGTCCACGGGAGTCGCGGCGAACGGCACGTGGTTCAGTTTCGGCAGCACGCACCTGCGCGGCCTGCCTCTCGTGTACTGGGTCTTCCTGCTCTACCTCTTCCTCAGCACGTCGTACGTGGACGAGGAGTGGGCGTTCGTCGGAAACCTGCACCTGCGGCCACTGTCTGGGATCGTCGTCCTGCTGGCCCTCGTGCACCGCGGCCTCCTGCGCATCCTCGTGCCCGCTCCGCGCAGCAAGGGGCTCCCCTCCGTGGAGCCACCCGGCGCCTTCGCCGCGCCGGGGTCACGCTGGCTGTTCCTCTTCCTGGTCGCCGGGTTCCTCTCGTGGGTGTGGGCGTACGACCGTGGCAACTCCGGCCCTGCGCAGATCGAGAACGCCAAGCAGGTCCTCGCGTTCTTCGCGGTGTGCGTTCTGTTCACGTCCAGGCGTCGTCTGCTGGTCGCGATCCTGGTCCTCCTGGCTGCCAGCGGCGTGTACCTGGTGCGCTCGTACATGGAGTACCTGTCCGGCAAGCATGCCTTCACGATGGGCGTCAACCGCATGCTGGGGGCGGGCACGTCCTACGAGGATCCGAACTCGTTCGCAGCGACGGTCGTGTTCGGGCTCGTCCTCGTGATCTGGGCTGCGATCCATGCGCGCTCGCGCATCTTGCGCGTCTGTGGAGTCGCGTACTTCATGCTCGGATCTGTCTGTGTGATCTACGCGCGCTCCCGCAGCGGCTTTGTCCTGCTCGTGCTCGCGTTGGGATGGTGCTTCTTCTCGATTCCAAGCCGGCGCATGAAAGTGGTGCTTGCGATCGCCGTTGCCGTCCTGGGCGTGGCGCTGGCCGGTGTGCAGTCGAAGGCCGCGATGGAGCGCTTCACGGGCATCTTCTCGGCCAAGACCTACTCGACGGACTCGTCGACCTACGGCCGTATCGAGGGCTATCTCGTCTCTTGGGACATCTTCCAGCGGAAGCCTGCCTTCGGCGTCGGTCCCATGAACTGGGGCATCTACCGGGCGCGCCACATCGACGGCAACAAGCACGAGCCGCACAACCTGGGTGGCCAGTTGCTCGCGACCCGCGGACTGGCGGGCGCCGTGACCTTCCTCGGTTTCCTCCTCGTCACGATCGGCTTTGCCGGGCGTACGTTCGGAGCGCGCCGCCGCGCCGAGGATCCGTGGGACCGCGCCGTCGCAGGGCTCGCCTCCGTGGTGCTGGCAACGCTGGCGTTGCTGTTCGTCTCCGGTCTGGCCGCGCATAACCTCGATCGCCCGCAATGGTATCTCCTGCCGGCCCTGCTCGCGGCGGCCGTGCTCCATGGCGACCGACGCGAGCCCACACCGGAGCCGTCGTCAGCGCAGCGGCCCTGACAGGGACCGCTCAGTCCTTCGCGCGCCGGTCGAGCACGCGCCGGGCTGCCTGGACGAGGTCCCGGGGCGGGAACGGCTTCTGCAGGAAGGTGAGCTGCTCGTCCAGTCGCCTGTCGGGGATCACGCGGTCGGGCGCGTAGCCTGAGATGTAGATCACCGGGAGATCCGGTAGGTCGTGCCCGATGCGCTTCGCTAGCTCGTAGCCCGTCATCTCGGGCATGACGAGATCCGTGACGAGCAGCCGCAGGTCGGCGGCATGTTCCTGCGCCTTCTTAAGCGCCTCGGACGGCGTCGACGCAACGAGCACGTTGTATCCCTTGCGTTGCAGCACGTCCTCGATCAGGTCCGCGACCAGATCGTCGTCGTCGACGACGAGGATGGTCTCTTCACCTCGGCCGTCATCCACCATGTCGCTGATCAGGTGCATGCCGGACGGGCCTTTCGCGCAGCGCGGCAGGTAGACGGTGAAGCGTGACCCCGCGCCCGGTGCGGTCTCAACGCTCACGTGGCCGTCGCTCTCCTTCACGATCGAGTGGACCGAGGCCAACCCGAGGCCCGTGCCGCGGCCGACGGGCTTCGTCGTGAAGAACGGCTCGAAGATCCGATTGACCGTGGCCTGATCCATGCCGTGCCCCGTGTCCGAGACCCGCAGGAACGCGAAGTCACCGTCGTCGTCGTCGCTCCACGCCGGGTCGTCGTCGCCCTCCCGCTTGGCCCAGCCGGTGGCCACCGTGAGCGAGCCACCGTCCGGCATCGCGTCTTGGGCGTTGATGCACAGGTTGAGGATGACCTGCTGCACCTGGCCGCGGTCGGCCTTGACGCTGACGCGCGAGGACGCCGGCTCGAAGCGCGTCTTGATGTTCGCGTTGATCAGTCGCGCGAGCAGGTACTTCACGTCGGTGAGCATGTCATTGAGATCGAGTACTACCGGCTGAACGATGCTCTTGCGGCTGAACTGCAGCAGTTGCTTGGTGAGTGCTCCCGCGCGGGCCGAGGCTTCGGAGATGGCACGTAGAGCCGGGGTCGAGCGCTGCATGCGCAGCAGCTCTGCGTGCCCCTCGATGACCATGATGAGGTTGTTGAAGTCGTGCGCGAGGCCACCGGCGATCTGTCCCGCCGCCTCGACCTTCTGGGCCTGGTGCAGCGCTTCGCGGGCCTCGTGCAGATCCGACACGTCCATGGCGACGGCCAGCAACTGCCCTTCGCCGTCCTGCTCGATGCGCTGCACGCTGATCTGCACCGGGTAGCTGCTGCCGTCTGCACGCCGGTGCACGGTCTCTTGCGTGAGCTGCCGCCTGACGCCTGAGACGACCTCTGCGATCGCGGCTTCATCCAACTCCGGCGCGACGTCCACGAGGCGCATGGTGTGCAGCTCAGCCGCCGGTACGCCGAGAGATGCGAGGGCGCCACGGTTGGCATGGGCGATGCGCAGACCTTCGGCCTCCACGAGGTAGGCCTCGCTGAAGCTGGCATCGAGGGCGTCGAAGAGGCGCGCGCGCTCCGTGTCCACCCGGCGCCACGACTCCACTGCCTTGTCGGAGCGGTCCAGGATGCGCCACAGAACGATCGCTCCGATCAACAACGCGATTCCGGCGAGGCCTGCGAGCTTCCATAGCCACGTCTGCGTGCTGCGCCGGAGCTTGGCGTGCGCGGCCAGGTGCTCCGCGTGGTGCAAGCGTCGCAACTGCTCCGCGCGCAAGCGCACGCGCTTGAGCAGGGGCCGTGTCTCGCGCTCTTCAGGGGACCCGCGCTGGTTGTAGCGCTGCTCGAGCGCGTCGTAGGCTTTCTGCAGTCGCTTGACGGCAGGCGTGAGTGCGACGTCTCCGTGGAAGTCCCGATGCAGATTCCTGACCGTCGCGACGTAGCGCTTGGCCAGGTCGACGCCAAGGGGCCTCTCCTCCGACATCTGGCCCGCGCCATTGTCGATGAGCTCGAGCCGCATGCCGGTCACGTGCCGCTCGATTTCCCCGCAGAGCACCATCGTCTCGAGGTGGTAGCGCGAATCCCGGTGCTGGATGAACTCGAACCTCTCGGCGCGGTTCCGTACCAGGAGGGCAGCCGCTCCGCCGAGCACGAAGACGAGCACGCCCAGCAGCAGGTAGGACCGATGCAGGTCCGAGCGGATCTCTTCACGCTCAACCTTGCGCATCAGCGTGTTCCCAGGATGCCGTATCGCACGGCCATGCCGCGGATGGCGTCGAGTTCCCCAGTCCACACCGGCAGGTAGCCGCCTGCCCCGACGTTGATGAGCAGCGGGCGGTGGCTCCGGTTCGAGCGGTCCAGGATGAGGAGCGCTTCGCTGAGCTTCGTGCGCAGGTCCGAGTCCAGGTCGCGCTGCGTAGCCCAGAGGTTGCCGACGTACGGTGCTGTGCGCTCCCGGACAGTCACGTCGTCACGCGACAGGGTGCCGTCCCGGAACATGCGTTCCACGGCCTCGGAGCTGGCGAAACCAATATCGGCCTTGCCGTCGCGTACGTGCAGGGCCGTCTCGTCGTGTCCGCCGTGGGGGTGCGCGTCCGGGAAGAGCTCGTCGAGCTCGAGCCCGCTTTCCGCAAGGTGCACGCGCGCCATCAAGTGACCCGAGGTCGAAAGCTCGGCGCCGAGCGCAAAGCTACGCCCCGCAAAGTCAGCGATCGACTTGTCATCGTCCTCGGACCGGACGATGAAGACACTCGTCATGCGCTCATCTTCTTCGCGCATCGCCAGCGGCAGCGCACCGCATGCGAGCTCCGCCCGCAGGAACATCAGGCTGTCGAACCAGGCCAGGTCGAACTCGCCTCGGGAGAAGCGCTCCACGAGCTCGGTGTGCGTCGCCGGCACTTCAAGTTCGCACCGTATGCCGATGTGTTCTTCGATGTGCTTGACGAGTGGAGCGTAGGCTGCGCGCATCGAGGCGGGGTCGACACTGGGGAGGACGGCCACGCGCAGGACCTCGGGCCGTCGGTCAGCCGGCGGCTCACGCGCGGTCCACAGGTTGATGCCGGAGTAAAGGAGCAACGTCGCGGACACGAGCAGCGCGGTTCGGATGGTCCACGGCACGTCCTGCCCCCGGTCTGCGCACACCGCAGGGGGTACTCACGCGAGGATCCCCACACCATTCCTGCGGCCTGACCGAAGCATGCTAGCCACTGGCGGGTGCACCTCCTGAGGGGCCTGTTGGTCTCTCTTAACAAGTTGCGGAAGTTTGGCCGGACGCTGGGCGGGAAGCGTCCGACTCGCCCGCCCCACGGCTGGCCACGGAAGGCGGCAACCATGCCACCTGTGCCGTTCTGGGCGCGATACACCCCGCCCGGTGGGGGCCGTATTCGTCCAATCGATTGGACGTTCAGTCGGCCTCGTGGCGGAGAGCAGAACCGGTGGTCCTGCGTGCGTGCAGGGCCTGGCCCACTATCCACGGCACGAAGCTTGCCGAGAGAATCAACAGCCACGTCGACGCGCTCGGCGGCACCAGGCCCAGCACGCGTGCCAGGGGTGGCGTGTAGACCGCAGCCACCATCAGTGCTGTGCACAGGGCGAGAGCCCCCCAGACCCAGGGATTGCGCGTAACTGCGTTGCGCAGGAATCCGGACCCTGCGCTGCGGACGTTGAAGACGTGCCACAGCTGCGCGAAGGCGACCGTGAGGAAGGAAACCGTCACCGCGGACGCGCGGCCCAGGTCCAGGATCTCGAGCGCTACGAAGAAGGCTGCCATCACCGCAGCCGTGATCAGCAGGCCGTAGCCCGCGATCGCACGCCAGTGCCTGCGCGTCAGGATGCCCTCGCCCGGAGGCCGGGGCGGGCCCTCCATCGCGCCGTCATCCCCTGGGCCGAGCGCGAGCGCCAAGGCGGGGAAGACATCCGTGACGAGGTTGAGGAAGAGGATTTGCAGCGGCAAGAGCGGCAGGGGAGCGCGCACCAACGCGGCGCCCGTCACGATCATGATCTCGCTGACGTTGCATGACAGCAGGTAGACGACGAACGTGCGGATGTTCGCGAAGATGATGCGCCCGTGTCGGACGGCGGCGACGATCGACGTGAATGCGTCATCCTTGAGCACCATGTCGGCGGCTTCGCGTGCCACCTGGGTCCCACGCCGGCCCATGGCGATGCCGATGTCGGCCTTCTTGAGCGCGGGGGCGTCGTTCACGCCGTCCCCGGTCATGGCGACGATCGCTCCCGCCCGCTGATGGATGGCAATCAGGTCCAGCTTCTGCTCGGGTGCGACACGCGCGAAGAGCGGGGCCTCCAAGAGGCGTCGCGCGGCCTCGTCGTCCGGCTCCGCCGGGATGTCACGGCCCTCGATGACGGGGGCGTCCGGGTCCGTCGTCAGGCCGACCGCTCCAGCCACGTTGCGCGCCGTGCCGGCCTGGTCCCCCGTGACCATCACGATGCGGATGCCCGCCCTGTGGCACGCTGCGACGGCGTCGCGTACGTCCTCGCGCGGCGGATCGAGCAGGGCGAGCAACCCGAGCAGGGTCAGCTCGCTGTAGACCGCTTCGTCGGCGGGCGCCGTCTTCTCCGCGACGCCGAGGATGCGGTAGCCGGCGCGTGCCAGGGCGTCGTCCCGCGCCATCCACTCGCGCCGGCCCTGCTCGTCGAGCGGGATGTCTCCTGCGGCGGTGCGCGTGCGGGTGCACACGGCCAGAACCGCCTCTGCGGCTCCCTTCACGGCGAAGAGCCGTCCCTCGGCCGTCGCGTGCACCGTGGCCATCATGCGGCTCTCGGGGTCGAACGCCTCCTCGGCGACCTCCGGGTGCTCGCGCAGGAGTTCGGCGTGCTCCAACCCGGCCGCACGGCCGGCTGTGAGCAACGCGACCTCGAGCGGATCGCCGGTGCCGCGGTCCGTCCCGTCGCCGACCTCGGCGTTGGTGCAGAGCACGCCGACACGCAGCGCCGCCCGAAGGACCTCGTCCTCCGTCGCCGCCGTCGCCTCCGCCAGGTCCACGTCCCCGCCGTGCAGCGCCACGCGCGCCAGTGTCAGCTGGTTCTCCGTGAGCGTGCCTGTCTTGTCGGTCACGATCACCGTCGCGGCGCCCAGGACCTCGACCGCCGAGAGTCGGTTCACCAGGACATTGCGCCGGGCCATGCGCCACATGCCCCGCGCCAGTGCGATCGTCGCGACGATCGGCAGGCCCTCCGGGATCGCAGCGACGGCCAGCGCCACGCCGGTCTCGATCATGAGCACCAGGTCCTCGCCGCCGAGGATGCCCAGGACTGCGGTCAGCACGGCTACGACGACCGTCAGTAGGATCAGGCGGCGCCCTAGCGCCTCGAGCCGCCGCTCCAGCGGCGTGGCCTCACCCTCGGCTTCGTCCACCAAGCCCGCGATGTGACCCAGCTGCGTGGCCATGCCGGTTGCCACGACGAACGCTTCGCCCGACCCGCGCGTCACGGCGGTGCCCTTGAAGAGCATGCCTGTGCGCTCGTGGATGGGGGCGTCGTCGGCCGCGGCTGCAGTGTCCTTGGCCACCGGAACGGACTCGCCCGTCAGTGTGGATTCATCCGCCTGCAGCCGTGACGCCTCCACGAGGCGCAAGTCGGCGGTCACGACGTCGCCGCCCTCGATCAGCACGACGTCGCCCGGCACCAGGGCACCGGCCGGCACGTCGCGCGCCGCTCCGTTCCTGCGCACGCGTGTGTGCACGCGGCCCAGGCGCCGCAGGGCTTCCATCGAGCGCACGGCACGCAACTCGGCGACGAAGCCGAGCACGGTATTGATGACCAGGACGGCCGCGATCGCGAGTGCCTCGACCCAGTCGCCGAACAGGAGCGAGAGCAGGGCAGCCAGAGCGAGCAGGAGGACGATCAGGCTGCGCAGTTGATTGAGCAGCAGGAGCCATGCGCTCTGCGGGCGCTTTTGGCGCAGCAGGTTCGGGCCGTAGGTGCGGCGCCGCCTGCGGACTTCCACGCGGTCGAGGCCGTGTTCACGCGCCACGCCGAGCCGTGCGGCCAGATCCTCGGCCGGAACGCTCCACGGAGCGCGGATCCCGTGCTCGTCGATCGCGGGCATGCCCGATAGCAGCACGCCGCGTGCCGCTCACGCGGGCCGCGGGGATCAGTAGATGGGCGCGACCTTCTCGATCTTGCCCGCGGGGTCGAGGCGCACGACGCGCCAGCACGACGTGCCCCCGAAGCCGGTGCCGTCCGCCGCCACGGTGAAGGACTTGAAGTACTCCGGGAAGCCCGGCAGCTTGTCGATGCGGAACTTCGTGCTCTTGCGATCCGCGAGCGTCGTACGACTGCCGTCACGCAGCCCGCCGCTCAGGACGGTGGCGCCATCCGTGCTGATGCCGATGCCGTAGTTGTAGCTGTTGCCCAGCTCGAAGTAGGTGACCTTGCCCTCAGTCGAGATCTGGGCGTTCTGGTTGTCGTAGCCGACCACGTGGGGCAGGCCGGCGTGCCAGGCGATCCGACTCCCACCGCCCGCCGAGTACCAGAGCTGCTTGTCGAGCAGCACCTTGCCCGACGGCACCTCGAACAGGACGAACTGCGCACCGTAGCCGTCGTTGCGTTGCTTGAACTCGCTCAGGGCCGCGCCCTTGAGGTCCTTCGGGAGTTCCTTGTAGGGCACCTTCTTCTCGTCCTTGGTCGACTTGCGGGAGTACAGCAGCGCGAGGCGCTTGCCGTCGGGACGGAGGCCAAAGGCCGCGACGCTCTTCATCCTGTCGTAGGGCACCGAACCCTGCGCACTGCCGTCGTCGATCGAGAGGAGTTGGATCTCGCCGCCGCGCTGAGCCCGTACGGCGACGATGCCGGCAGCCGGGACGACGTTCATCCGCTCGACCTTCTCGATCGTCTTCAGCATCTTGAAGCTGACGCCGTCGAGGATGTGCACGGCCTTCGTGCTCTCGGCCCAAAGCCGCTTGCCATCCGCCGAGAAGCCCAGCGCGACGATCCCGTGGCCGATGTGGACGCGCTGCTTCACGGCGAGCGTCTGCGGGTCGAGTTCATAGATGGCGCGGCTGTCGCCGCCCGCGACCAGACGGGTGCCGTCCGCGGTCACGGCCACCGCCAGGCCGTGCAGCGGCACGGCCGAGGACGCCGGCGGCAGGGGGGCGAGCAAGCAGAGCAGCAGGCTGGCGGCGACGGCGAGGAAGGGGCGGCGAAGGGTGTGCATGGGAACTCCCGGGCCACGTGGCCACGCGACCAGGGTACGAGCGCGTCCTGATTCCTGCCCATGCTGTGCCATCGAGCGACACCGCAGCACTCCGGCCTCCAGTTGCGTGTAGCCGACGGCCGATAGGAGCCGCCATGCCCGCGTATCGCCGCCGCTCGTCCCGCCGCAGGCCTGCCTCGTCGGGGACGGGTGTGGCCTGCGCCGTGGCAGCCTTCGCGCTCGTCGCCGTGATGGGCGTTACGCTGCGCGGCAGGGCCAGGTCCACCGCCGCACCGGCTTCGGCGCCCGTGGTCACTGCGGCGGTCGTACCGTATGCGCCGCCGCCCAGGGCCCCGGTCGCACGTCCAGCACATCCGCTCGATGTGCTCACGAAGACCGTGCGCGAGGCGGAACGCAAGACACCGTCCATCCGCCGCATCGAGCGCGGTCCCGCCTTCGAGACGGCGCGGGTCGAGCTGCTGGCGCAGGTCTCGACGGCGCGCGATGAACTCGGCACGTGGCTCGACGCGCATCCGAGCGACGATCGCGCCAACCGCCTATGGGACCGCGTCCTGCGCCTCTACGTGGCGCTCAAGAAGCTGTAGCCGCCTGCGAGCCGGGCGTCAGTTGCCCGCTGCGGGGACGTCGCACTCGGTCGTGCGCCGCCACTCCCAGCGATCCTTCGAGATCGGCACGGTGGTCGTCTTCGTCCGGTAGACGGGCGGCACCCACACCGAGCACCACACCTCGCCCGGTCGCACGCCCGAGAGGTCGCCGCGTACCTGCGGGCCGCCGGCTGCCGGTGCGTTGCCCGGCACCTCGCAGTCGGTCGTGCGCTTCCACTCCCAGCGGCCGGGCGTGGTGCAGAGTTGCTCCGTGTGCGTCCGGACCTCGCCCGGCACCTTGACGTAGCACCACACCTCGCCGGGGCGCACGCCCGCGGGGCGCGCCGGGGCCGCGGCGGTGGGGGCGCAGCAGGGCCTGCTCGCCGGCGCATACGCGATCGAAGTGTAGGTCCCCGCCGTGGCGGGGGCGGCCTGCGGGGCCGCCGCAGCGGCCGTGCCGAACGGGTCCGACACGCTGGAACAGCCGGCCGCGAGGAATGCGATTGAAACCACTGCGAACAGGCAGATCGTCTTCATGATCCGTCAGGCTCCCTGTCATCGCCGGTCCCCCGCGAGGAGGCGCTGCGATGCCCATACCTAGGCGTAGGAGTAGATTCGCACGGAGAACGCCGTCAGCCACGCACGAATCGCGGCCAGGGCCGGAACGGTCGAGATCATGTTGGCCGGAGACGGCACCGAGTGTCCCGCAGACCTTCACTTCCTCACTAGGATGCGCGCTATCCGGAGGGAACGACGATGACGAAGGTGCTTGCCGCCCTGGTGACGATCGCGCTGTGCGCCGTGCCCGCTCACGCAAAGGACACACCGCGGTCTCTCGCACGGGAGGCGCGCGATCTCGTTCGGAACGAGAGCTTCGCCGACGGAATCCGTCTGTACGCAGACGCCCTGCGCCTTGCGGAGAAGGGCAAGGACCTGCCGGCGCAGGAACACGTCGTCCGGGGGCTGCAGCACGAGGCGGCCAGCCGGATGATGCGCGCCTCGGAGCGTGAGGACCTCCAGCGCACGGCGTTCCTGGTCCTGCTCGATGCACTCGACCCGAAGCGCAACAACGTCTTCTTGAGCCGCGGGCACGTCGCCCACGCCCTGCTGCTGGAAGCCACACATTCCGGCGGCTTCCGCCACGTGGAGGCTGCGGCAGCCGCAGCCAAGGTCCACGCCAAGCTGAAGGGCTCCGGTGCGTACGCTCAGGCCATGGCGTCCTACGGTGACGGGTTGCTCCTCGTGGCCGCGGACGAGCCCGGAGAAGCCTGCCCGCTGCTGCAGGACGTCCTCGACAAGGCGGTGGCCGAGAGTTGGACAGTGCTGGCGCTGTACGCGGGCACTGAGCTTGCAGCAGCCCACGTCAAGGCCAAGGCCAACGCGAAGGCGGCGAGTGCCCTGCGCAAGGCAGCCACGTTGCTCAAGGTCGGCGGGGACCGCGCGATCGTCGGGACGTGGCGGGGACTCGTGAAGTCCCGTCTCGACGGTGCGGCGGCCGACGTGCTAGCCCCGTTCAAGGAGGCCGTCAAGCCCCACGGCGGCGGCGATGCGTCAAGATCCACCGGCAACAGCAGCGGCAAGCCCCCGAGCGGTGGTTCGCGCGACCGGTCCAAGGTCGGTGAGGCGTGGAAGAAGCTCTCCAAACGCAAGCCGTTCGTCACCGTGCAGCGCACGGCGGACGGCTACGCGATTCGCCAGTCTTTCGACAAGAAGTTCGCCGCGCTGCAGCCCTTCGCCCATGGGGTCAAGCACCATGGTGACGGCGGCATCACACTCTCCTTCTGGAATCGGGGCGTGCGCCTGCACATGATCGACATGACGGGGCGTGAGTCGCCGCCGGGGGAGTCCTCTACCCCGCGCGGGTTCCTGCTGTTTCACACCCTCGCGCGCGGCGAGACCTGGGGCGTCAACAAGGCGGGCGGCGTGGTCATCACGGCGAAGTGACGAGCTCCGCCGTCAGTCCCTCTCCGCAAGCGGCAGGTGGAATGTGAACATCGCGCCGCCCCCGGGGCGTTCGTCGTAGCGGATCTGTCCGCCGTACTTCCGTACCGTGATCGCGCAGTAGTACAGGCCGAGACCGGCCGTGCCGCCGCCACCGCCTGATGCGCGCACGAAACGATCGAAGAGCGTCTCCCGGAGTTCCTCCGGCACACCCTTGCCCTCGTTCTCGATGCAGACGGCAACCTCGTCGCCCTCCTGCTTGACCCGAATCACAGCGGCTCCATCGAGCGGCGTGTAGCGCTGCGCGTTCTCGAGCAGGTTGGCCAGCACACGCTCCATCCGACGACGATCGAAGCGGGCCGGCAGCGACTTGTCATGGCCGGGGGCATCGTAGGTCAGCGTGCGACCCGCGGCCGCGAACGACGGGTGGAAGTCCTGGTACGCCTCGAAGGCGAACTCGACCATGTCGATGGGCGGCGTGAGTGCAGGGCGGATGCCGCTGTCGGAGCCCTTCGCATCGTGGCGGAAGACCGACACGATGTCCTCGATGAGTCCCAGCTGCTTGCGGCAGGCGCGGCGGGCCGTCCCCAGCAGGTCGAGCATGCTCTCGGGCACCTCCGGATCGGTCGCCAGCAGATCGACGCTGCCCTGGATGCCGGCCAGCGGTCCCTTCAGGTCGTGCACGATGCAGTGCAACAGGATCTCGCGCTGATCGTGTTGCTGGCGCAGCTCATCCAGCGCCAGGCGCCGCTCGCGGGCAAGCTGGAGAATGCGCTGGCGTTCCCAGTAGCGATTGCCCAACAGCTCGATGAGGAGGACGTCACCGACGGGGGGGAGGCATGTGGCCGTCGCCTCGAGATGCAGCTCGGTGGCACTGGGGCCCTCCTGGGTCCACGGGCCGGAGCGCAGCATCCCCGCGCGCCTGCGACTCCATATGTCTTCGGCGTCGCCGAGGAAGCTCTCGATGTACGGGAACACGTCCTCCACGCGTCGCTTGTCGCCGGACGGCCACAGCGCACGGGCCCAGCCGGGCACGTTCGCGAAGGCGCGGAAGGTGTCGTCGTGGGTGCGCGCGAGGACCAGCACACCCAGCGCGTCAGCCAGGCCGTGCGCGTCTCGCTGCAGCTCCCGGCGCAGTTGGAGACCCATCTCCAGACGCGCCTGCTGGCGCTCTGCACGCCCTTCCGCGCCTTCCGTCGCGCCCAGCAGCAGGATCCAGCCGCGACCGTCTTCGCCGAACAGGTGTACGTCGGCGCGCTCGCCGGAAGGGACCTGCACCATGGGCAGGATGTCGTTCCCGCCGGAGAGCGGCAGGTAGCCCACGAGGAAGTCCGCTTGCGACTCCGCCGGCGTTCCGACCTCGAGCTCGCCCAGACCGTAGTGGTCGAGGTAGCCGCCTGACTGCAGCACGGTCCCGCGCTCATCCACCTCGAACCACGCCGGGTGGCGCTCGAGCAGGACGGCACGCTCGAAGTGCTGCGAGACGGTGGTGGGCAGGCTCATGACGTGACGGCGGTCATCTTCTCAGCGAGGATCCGGAATGCGTCCTCGACACCCTCCCCGGTCTTCGCGCTCGTGTTGAGCACCCGGCAGCCGGGCCGGTTGTCCCCCTGCAGGTCGCCGTCGTGCAGCGCCCACTCGTTCATGAGGTCGGTCTTGTTCAGCAGCATCACGAAGGGGATGTCGCCCGCGTTGGCCTGCCCCCAGATCTTGAGGCGCCGGGCGACGTCCAGCGTCTCAGGGCGCGTGCCGTCGACGACGAGCAGGCAGCCGGAAGCACCCTTCATGTAGTTGGGGTTGATCGGCTGGAGTTCGTCCTCGCCCTGGATGTCCCACAGCACCATCCGCACGGTGTCGTCGCCGACCGTGACGTCCTTGCGGTCGATCTTCACGCCGACCGTCGTCAAGTAGCTGTCGTCGTACTTGCCCTTGACGAAGCGTGCCACGAGGCTCGTCTTGCCCACCGCGAAGGCGCCGAGCATGCAGACCTTCTTCTGGATGGTCATCAGTCAGCGTCCTGCACGAGCTTGATGGTGAGGTCGAAGCGGATCTCGGCGCCCGCACCGGTGGGGATGACCTCGCCGGGGCTCAGCCGGGCGAGGTCCTTCGGGCCGCGGAAGCGGATCGTGCTTGCCACACCGGCCTGCTTCAGGCGCTCCACGAGCTGCGTGGCCAGCGCGCGCGCGGCAGGCTCGTCCTCGGTCCGCCGTACGAGCGACAGGACGACCAGCTCGACCTCGTAGTCATCACCCGCGGCTTCCCGCGCTTCTGCCAGCGCCTGACGCACCCCCTCGATCACGGCGTCGTCCGGACGGGTATCGGTGGTCAGGATGGTCGACAGAAGCACGGCCTGGTGCGTGCGGATCGCGGACAGCCTCGCGTCCGTGACGAGTCCCGCTACATCCACGGCTTCGATGCCTTCGACCATGGCGAGCTTGGTGCGCGCGACCTCCCGCCAGCCGGGCACGACACGCCCCTCCAATACCAGCGTGCGTCCGCGCCACGACGCGCGGACGAGGTCCGGCAGCACGAACTGGGACGCGAGCCGCTTCTGGACGAACGGGAGCTCCAGCGAGCGGTACGCCCCCAGGCGCAACTCGACGTCCTCCTCATCGAGGGGGCTGGCTGCGAGGATCGGCCCCGTCTCGGGAGCGAGGGGGTCGCGCAGGCCTTCGATCACCCAGCGATCCTCGGCTTCGTGTACACCCGTGACGACGACGCCCTCCAGCGCGCCGAGCTCGCGCGAGAGCTTGCGCACATCTTGCTCGACCCGTGCCGCGCGCATCCGGTTGGTGACGACGCTCGCCACGAGCGTTGCGAGGACCACGGACAGCAGCACCCAGAAGATCATGGAGGCCGGCCCGCGCTGCTTGCGCTCCTTCTGCTCTTCGATCAGGTTCGGCTCGAGCAGCCCCTCGACACCCGCCATCGACTCCATGTCACCGTCGAAGGACGCGATGGTCTGGCCGTAGTCCCGGTGGACCTGCTCGATCGTCGTGTTGAGCGCGTCGTGCAGCTCGGGCGGCGGGACGCCGCGCACCGTGGCGGCCAGCACGGCCTTCGGTCCACCCTTCACGATGAGCGTCAGGTCGCCGACCTTGAAGGTCTCGACCTCCGAGCCGGAGTCGACGTTGAACGAGTCGCGCACGAAGTCCGTGATCGCCGTGAGCATGCCGGAGACCGCTTCCGGCTCCTCCGCATCTTCCGGGTTGCGCAGGGCGTGCGCGAGCAGGAGCCCCGACTCGCGCTGGATCAGGAACAGCTGCTCCACGCGATAGACGAGCCCGTGCATGAGCGCGATCTCGGCGTAGGAGCGCTTCGTGCGCCACGCCTGCATGCGCCACTTGAGTCCGCGGATGGTGAACGAGGACTCGACGGCGCGGTTGACCGTACCCACCATCGACGTGATGGCCGAGCCGATCATCTTGCGGATCGCCGGGCCGAGCACGGGGAAGATGATGTCGACGAGCGCCTGCGGGTTGCGGCGCACGGAGGCTTCCAGCGTGTCCTCGATCGTCGGCCGGAGTGAGGCCGCGAGCTGTCCGTCCTTGCGTGCGCGCACCGCGACGGCACGCGGCAGCACCGCGCTGACGTCCTCGGCCCGCAGATCCTCGTCGACGACGCGCTCGCGGACGGTCTCGACGACCTCCAGCCTCGTGCCCAACTGATCGATGTCCTCGACGCGCTGGGCGAGGCGCTCGATGTCGTCGACCCGGTCCGTCAGTCGCTCGACGTGCTCGATACGCTCGCCGAGTCCGCCTTCGCCTTCGACGCG
>JAHEIK010000018.1:17722-18564 GCA_024639415.1 Planctomycetota bacterium | reverse complement strand
TGCCCTACCTCGATCCGATGGGCCAGGCCTACCGCACAGCGGACCTGGTGCTGTGCCGGGCCGGAGCCAACACGTGTGCGGAGCTCGTCGCGACCCGCACCCCCGCGGTGCTCGTGCCCTATCCCTTCCACAGCGACCGCCAGCAGTTCAAGAACGCCGAGGCCCTGGTCGCGTGCGGCGGGGCTCGGCTGATCGAGCAGGATCAGCTCGATCCTGCCGCGGTCGCTCGTGAGGTGCTGGCCCTGCTGGAGGATCCGCAGGCCCAGGCCGACATGCGCACCGCCCTCGCAGGGGAAACGGCGGACGGCGCGACTGCGGCGGCGGACGATCTCGTCCGATTCCTTGGTTGGGAGGACTGAGCGTCCATGTCGGAACGGCCGTCGATCATCCGCAGTGCCACGAGCCGCACGGGCTCGCCGAGTGAGCAGCCTGCCGCCATGCCGACATCGTCCACGTCCCGCCACACGTCCGCACCGGACCTGACGAGCGTGCGCCATGCGTACCTGGTCGGCGTCGGCGGCGTGGGCATGAGCGGTGCGGCCGAGCTGCTCAAGGCGCGCGGCATCCACGTGCGAGGCTCCGATCGGAACCCGCCCGAGGGCGCCGAGCGCGATGACGCGCCGCTGCCCGAGGGGATCGACGCGCTCTTCTACTCCGCGGCGATTCCTCCGGAGCATCCGCAGCGGGCCAAGGCGTCCGAGCGCGGCGTGCCGCAATGGCCCTACGCGGACCTGATCGGTGCGCTGATGGCGGACCGGGTCGGGCTCTGTGTCGCCGGGAGCCACGGCAAGACCACGACCTCGCGCATCCTGGCCAGTGCCCTGGTCCACGCCGCCGAGGAT
>JAHEIK010000018.1:5690-17712 GCA_024639415.1 Planctomycetota bacterium | reverse complement strand
CAGCTGCTCGACGAGGGCCGGGGCTGGCGTAGCGGCGCGGGCGAGACGTTCGTCGTCGAGTCGTGTGAGTACGCCCGCTCCTTCCACGCGCACCGGCCGCAGATCGCCATCGTGACGAACGTCGACGAGGACCATCTGGACTATTACCGCGATCTCGCCGAGATCCAGGAGTCCTTCCGCGTCTTCGCCGCGCTCCTCCCGGAGGACGGTGTGCTGATCGTCAACGACGCCTACGCACCGCTGTTTGCTGACGACGACCGCATCTGCGCCGAGCTGCAGAGCTACGGCTTCTCGGCCGAGGCCTATTGGCGCGCCGGCGAGCCGCAGCCCGAAGAGGGCGGCCGGCTCACGCGCTTCGAGCTGCACCGCGACGGCGAACTGCTGGGCACACTGCGGATCCCCATGTCGGGCCGCCACAACGTGCTCAACGCGACGGCCGCGGCCGCAGCGATGGCGGCGTCGGGCGTGGCGTTCGACAAGATCGCCGCCGCCCTCGCGGTCTTCCGCGGCGTCGCACGCCGACAGCAGGTCGTCGCGGAGGTCGGCGGCATCACCGTGCTCGACGACTACGGGCACCATCCGGCGGAGATCCGCGCCACCCTCGGTGCCCTGCGGACCCGCTACGCGGGGCGCAGGCTGGTCGTGATCTTCCAGCCGCACCAGGCCAGCAGGACGCGCTGTCTGATGAAGGAGTTCGCCGTCGCGCTGGCCAAGGCCGACGAGGTCTGGCTGCCGCCGATCTACTTCGCACGGGACAGCGAGGAGGAGCGCCGCGCGGTGACGTCCGAGGACCTGGCACGTCACGTCCGCAACGAAGGCGGCTCCGCGCAGCCGCTACCCGATCTGGCCGCCGCCGTGAGACAGGGCGTGCGGCACCTGGTACCCGGTGACGTCGTCGTCACGATGGGCGCAGGCGACGTGGATGAGGTGGCCCGTGGTCTTGCCGCGCGACTTTGACGACGCCCACCAGCGGGCGAGCGACCTGGCGACGCGTACGTCGCTCGGCGTTGGCGGACGGCCGCGCTACCTCTTCGAGCCCGAGACCGAAGACGCCTGCCGCGACGTGGTGGCACTGTGCCGCGCCGCGCGTGTGCCGCTGCTGGTACTCGGCGGCGGCTGCAACCTAGTCGTGGACGACGGCGAGATCGACCGCGCCGTCATCGCGACGCGCAACCTGAAGTGGTTTCGCACCTACGACGACCGCGTGGAGGTGGGTGCAGGCAACGGCTTCCCCGACCTCGTCCGCAAGGCGATCGACCTGGGCATTCCCGGCCTGCCGGGCTGCCCGGGCATTCCCGGCAGCGTCGGCGGCGTCGTGTTCATGAACGCGGGGGGACGCTTCGGCAGCGTGGCGGACGCGTTGATCGAAGTCACCGGTCTCGACACAGAGGGCAATCCCTTCCGGCGCTTCGTGCAGGAGGGCGAGCTGGGCTATCGCAGCAGCCCCTTCGCCGGCACGCTGATCACGGGTGCGACCTTCCGGCGTGATCCGGAGCAGACCGTCGAGATGGGCCAAGCGCTCTTCCGCAAGGCGATGGCCTGGAAGCGCGACACGCAGCCCCTGGCGGCGCGGAGCGCGGGCTGCATCTTCAAGAACCCGCCCGGGCCGCGCTCGGCGGGCTGGCTGATCGAGCAGGCCGACCTCAAGGGCCGGCGCATCGGCGGCGCGATGGTCTCGGCGCAGCATGCCAACTTCATCGTGAACACGGGCGAGGCGAGTGCCGCCGACGTGCATGCGCTCATCCGCCTGATCCAGGCCGAGGTGCGGGAGCGCCACGGCATCGACCTCGAGCTCGAGGTGCAGACCTGGGCGTAGCCTCCCTGGTTCTGTGGAGAAGACGAACCACAGAGGACACAGAGAGCACAGAGCGCCGTCTTGCCTCTGCTTGGCTCGACTTCATGTGGCGGCCTCTTGGCTATCAGCCAGAGTCTCAGGAAGACCGGATGCGTGGCCACCCCGGCGTGCTCAACGGTGACCCAGGTCCGCTCCGTGTCCTCTGTGTTCTCTGCGGTTCCTTTCATGTCCCACTGCATGTGGCGTGATTCTGTAGGCTGCAAAGGGGCACAGGAGGAGCGTCATGACGAGTCGCAGGACGTGGTGGGTATGGATCCTCCTGGTGCTGGTCGCAGCTCTCCCGGCACGAGCCGATGATGAGAAGGCCGAAGCGCCCTCCAGCTACACCCCGGAGGAACTCGCCGCCCTGGACAAGGCACTGCATGCGGCCAACCTCACGCGCAAGGACCTGACCTTCACGAAGGACCTCGCCAAGGGCCACGCCTGCCTCGACATCGTCAAGCGCATGCTGCACGACCCCCTGACGATCGCGCCGGTCATCGACCGCACAGCTCGGGATCAGCGCAAGCACGCGTCGCGGCCGCACGGCGGCCTCCGGGCCGCGACGAGCCTCCTGCTCGACGACACGGAGTTGCGGGGCAGCGAGTTCCACTGGGGCTGGGACCGCATCGCGGCGGACTTCAAGTATCCCCCGTCTCCCTCGGAGCACCTGAAGGCCTTGACGACATGGCTCGCGCAGGAGGCGGCGGCCATGCAGAAGGACCTGCAGGCGCGCATCGGCCAGGGGGAGACGGCCCCGCGGCTGGCGGCCCTGCGCCGCTACCTGCCCACGACGATGGCCTGGCACGACGTCTTCGAGTCGCCCTACCCCGCGGAGCGCGAAGCCGGGCTGGAGCAGACACGCGACGCCGTTGGGGACGCGTTCGTGCATGAGATCGCGGCCGGACTCGACACGCAGACCCTGGTCTGGGCGTGGCTCCAGTGCTTCGGGGATCCCGTAGCCAGCCTGAAGCAGTTGCAGCCGACGGCCTTCCCCCGCGAGAAGCCGCTCGTCAAGGAGACGCCCTACGGCCGGATCGCCTTGGGAACGCCCGGCGACGACGTCTACAGCGGCGACTTCGCGGTCTTGATCGATCCCGGCGGCAACGACCGCTACGTCGGGTGCCGCATCGGCGCGGCGTACGGCACGCAGAAGCGGCGCGTAGGTTTCTTCGCCGATCTTGGGGGCGACGACTTCTACGACTGCTCCGAGCGCAACATCACGCTCGGTGCGGCGGTGCTCGGCCTCGCGGCCTTCCTGGACTTGGGCGCAGGCAACGATCGCTACCGCGGCGGGCACTGCAGCATGGGGGCAGCCATGGGCGGCGTCGCCGTCTTCTACGACGACGGCGGCACCGACACGTACGAGGGCCGCACGTTCACGCAGGGCGCCGCCGGCTTCGGCATCGGCATCTTCCACGACGACAGCGTGCAGGCGGAGCCCAAGGTCACGGCGGACGAGGGCACGAAGGACCCGGTCGACATCCGTCTCTTCGACAACGACCGCCTGACCGCCTGGTCGAATGCGCAGGCCTTCGCGCGCTGCCAGGGCATCGCGCTCTGCATCAACACGCGCGGCAACGATACCTACGAGGCCGGCGGGGTCTACCTGCACGCACCGCTCTTCGCCGATCGCTACCAGAGTTTCAGCCAGGGCTTCGCCATCGGCGAGCGCGGGATCGACTACGCCGGCGGCATCGCCATGCTGATCGACCACGCCGGCAACGACCGCTACCTCGGCGACATCTACAACCAGGGCGTCGGCTACTGGTACAGCGCAGGCCTGCTGTATGACGGGGGCGGCAACGACCTGTACGAGATGACGCAGTACGGCCAGGGCAGCGGCATCCACCTGGCCGTCGGCGGCCTCGTCGACGAGTCGGGCCACGATACGTACGTCATGCACTCGGGCCTCGGCCAGGGCGGCAGCCACGACTTCGCGGCGAGCATCCTGCACGACCGCGGCGGCAACGATCACTACATGGGCATGACGTCGTGCAACGGCTGCGGCTTGACGAACTCGGTCGGACTCTTCTTCGACCGGGCGGGCAACGACACCTACGCCGGGCGCAAGGGGAGCATCAACAACGGGCGCCCCGCGCGCGGCTTCGGCAGCGTCGGCGTGCTCGTCGACCTGGCAGGCAAGGACCACTACCTCGGCATCATGGAGGACGGCGCTGCGTGGCGGCACAGTGACCTCGGCGTCGGCGTCGACCTGTCGCCTCCCTCGCAGGGCCCGGTCAAGCCGGAGAACACGCCCGGTGCGGGGACGTCGAGCGGCACCGTGGAGATCCCCGCCGTCTGCAGCTACGAGGGGGAGTTGACGCAGGCCGTCTTCGACGAGCTGTGGCAGATCGCCATCCGCTGGGAAGTGGGCGAGAACCGCCGCATCGTGCCCAAGGCCCGCGAGCGCCTGATCGAGTTCGGCGCACCGGTGCTGCCGCTGCTGGACGCGGCGATGGAGAAGGGCGCGAGCGGACTGGAGCTGCGTGCGTTCCAGGATGTGCTCACGGGCGTACGCAAGGCGGGGGCCGCCGACGGCGTGCTCGCGTTCCTGCGCCGCAACCTGGCCCATGCCAGCGAGCGCAGGCGCCGGGTCGCGCTGCATCTCGTCGGTGAGATGAAGGTCCGTGAGGTAGAGAAGGATGTCGTGCGGTTGCTGGAAGGCGAGGAGGAGGCGATCGCGCGCCGGGCGGCCGGTGTGCTGGCCCGGATCGAGAGCCACGCGGGCGACGAGGTCCTGCTCACGTGGCTGAAAGAGCCGGCGCGGGAGCTGCGCGTGATGGCCGCGCTGGGAACCCTGCTCGGGCTCGAGTCGGATTGCTACGGGGCGGTGCGACCGCTGCTGGACCACCCGCTGATGAACGTGCGCTCACGTCTGGCGACCCTGCTGGGGAGCAAGCACGCCGCCTACGCCACGCGGGTGGCGCAGGACCTCGGCGCCGAGGATCTCTCAGACCGAGCCGTGCGGACCTTGCTGGATGCGTTCGCGCGCTCGCAGACGGAGCCGCTGGAGGCGACGGTCACCGCTGCGCGAGCGTTGCTGTCGCACGAGGACTGGGGCGTGCGCGCCGACGCGGCCCGGGCGCTGCAGCACGCGCGTGCCTACGAGAGCCTCAGCGAGCTGAAGCGTCTGGCGATCGACGCGCTGCTAGCCATCCAGCGACAGTCCGAGACGGAGCCGTACGTGTTGTTCTGGTTGCAGCAGCGCTAGGCGATCGGATCCTGGCCCGCGAGAAGAAGACGAACCACAGAGGACACAGAGAGCACAGAGCGCAGTCTTGGCCCTGCTCGGCTCAACTCCGTGCGGCGGCCTCTTGGCTATCAGCCAGAGGCTCAAGAGGACATGAGGCGTGGCCGTGCCGGCTTGCGCAGCGGCCACCGAGGTCCGCTCCGTGTCCTCTGTGTTCTCTGTGGTTGGTCTCTTCGCCGCCCGGCGCTACGCGACCTCGTCCAGGATGATGTCGGCCACCGCCGGCGCGTCCTTGGCCTCGGCCTGGCGTAGGTCGAGGGCCGCCACATCCTCGCGGAACAGTTGCTCGCCGCTCGCCGCCAACTCGGTGACGACGTGCGGGCGGGCCATGTGGTCGGTCTGTGCGGTGACGCGGGCGACCTCGCCCGTGGTCAGCTTGACACGGCTGCCAACGGGATAGAAGCCGTTCACCTCGATGAAGCGCCTGAGCATCGAGGGCTCGAAGTGATCACCCATGTCCATCATGATGCGGTAGGCGCGCGTCGGAGACATGCGCGGCTTGTAGGGGCGCGCCGCGGTCAGGGCCTCGTACACGTCAGCCAGCTTCACGATCATCGTCGGTGTCGAGAGCGAGCCCGGATGGATCGCGTTGGGGTAGCCCGAGCCGTTCATGTTGCGGTGGTGCGAGAACGCCACCGCGACGGCGAGCGGATCCGGGTTCTCATTGCCCAGCAGGATCTGGCCGCCGTGCACGGGGTGCATGTTCATCTCGGCCCGCTCGGCGTCGGAGAGCCGGTCCGTCGAGTGCAGCACCTCGAACGGAACCCACGCCTTGCCGATGTCGTGCATCAGCGCCGCGAGGCCGATGCGCTCCACGAGCTGGGTGTCGTCGGTGAGGTGGCGTGCGAAGTTCAGTGCCACGAAGCACACGCGGATGGAGTGGCCGAACGTGAACGCGTCATAGCGCTCGTACCGCGCCAAGCGCATCATGGCGCTCGTGTCGTCCTTCAGTTGCTTGAGGATCGACTCCGCGCGGGCCTGCATCGTCGTGATGTCGAGGTTGTCGCCGCTGCAGCTGCGTACCATCGAGTCCTGCAGGGAGCTCACTACGTCTTGGTACACGCGCGAGGGCATGTCCATCTCGATCCGTTGTTCGCTTGATGCTTCGGGGGCATCCTCGAACTCGGCGGACCTGCTGTCCGACGAGGTCTCGCCCCAGGTGCCCGTCGCTTCCTCGTAGGGCGGGAGGAACTCGACGTGCAGGCACCCCGCCTGGCTCAGCGCAGCGTTCGCTTGCTTCGGGCTCTCGACGCCCTTGCTGCTGCGCGCGACGAAGTGGACGAACGCGAACAGCTCCTCCTGCGTCGCCTTGCGCTGGAAGGCGAGCCCACCGGCTTCGACCTCCTCGAGCGTGCGCGTCAGGCGCCGAGCGGCGAGCGAGGCGCCAAGGAGCGGACGGTTGCGGAAGAAGAGAAAGCCGTCCGCCGCGCCGAGTCGCACGGTGTCGGACTCCGTCTCACGGCACAGCGAGGCCAGGCCCTGGCCCAGGGTCTCTACCGCGGTCGCGAGTCGCGGGTGCTTGCGGTCGTAGATGCGCGCGTTCGTGAGCGCCACGACGAGCTCGTCCACGAAGGAGACCGGGCCGTCCTGGCGTGCGCCGCGTTCGTCTTCACTGAGGATCTGGTCACACATCGCGGGCCCCTCAGGCGGTCTTCCAGTGTTTGAGCAGTGAGCGCGCCAGCTTGCGCACGGGCGGCGGCTGCGTGCCTCCGAACGGCCCGAAACGGAAGCGCTTCAGCGTTCGCAGCATCTGCTCGCCCCGCGTGGACGGGTAGCGTGCCAGCAGCCGGATCGACTCCATGCGCGCGCGGTCCAGGGGGTCGGCGTCACCTACCGCGGTGATGTGGCGGCACAGAACCTCGCTCACCGGGGTCCGCATCGCGAAGGACGACGTACGCCCGAGGTGCAGATCGATGAGGCCCATCAGGTACTCCGAGGTCAGCAAGGCCGGCGGGCGGATCGTCGTGAGCAGGAACGCTTCCGTCTCGGGCAGGTTGAGCTCCTGCAGGAACGTCGCCGCCGCGACCATCGTGTCTCTGTCACCGCCATGCAGCAGCATGCGGGCGAGCCCGAGGCGGCAGGCGTCGGGCTGCTCCAGCAGACGCTGCACTTGATCGCGGTCGAGCGCTTCGATTGCCGGGAGGATCCTGCGCCCCGCGTCGAGCAGGCGCTTGGATCCGATCCCGCGCAGGACCTCGTCGAACTCGGCGCGGTCGTGCTCGAGTTCGAAGTCGAGGACGGACAGGTAGTGGCCGAAGTGCTCGGGGAACACGTCGACGACGACCTCGGGGCTGAGCGCGCCACAGGCGCGCAGGAGTCGCGTGCGTCCCGCTCGCTCGAGCACCCGGATCACGGCCGTCCGCTCCTCGATGGCCGCGCTTTCGCCTTCGTCGTCCACGAGCAGGTACTTGCGCAGTACCGCCAGCTCCTGCGGGCCCGGGTTCTCGAGCAACTGGTCCAGCAGACTCGTCTGGCCCGGGAGATCCTCGGGACGGTCGAGATGGATTGCGTAGTGCAGGGCCACGGCGATCTGCTCCGGAATCGCAGCCTCGTCGCCCTCGCCCAACTGCATGGTGAGCTGGGCCGGCAAGCGCTGCACTTCTGCCGTGAGGCTCTCGATGTCGTCGGCGATCGACGCGTCCCGTGCGCGGCCACCGCCCGGCTTGGACTCGACGATCGCGCCGGTCTTGATGCGGTCGAGGTTCGGGCCCTGACGTACGAAGTGCTGCTGACTGACGTTGTGCAGCAGTTTCGCGAAGCGCGCCCCCTCCCTCTGCTGCGCATCCGCGCCTGCGACGACGCGGCCCGCCAGGTCGTCCAGGCGTCCGCAGACCCAGTCGATCAGGGCGTTGCGGCTCTTCAGTGCATCCGCCGGCACGTCCTCCAGCACCTCACGCAGCAGGCTGGAGGCCTCCTCGGTCTCGTCGTCGGCCGCCTCGACCTCGTCGCGCAGCCTCTCCAGCCTCGTGCGCACCTTGGGGTGCGTGAGCAGGCCCGTGATGAAGTGTCGCGCCTCGCCGCCAGCGGATCCGCCGTGTCCCCCCGCGAAGGCGCCCATGCCCGGGAGTCCGCCGAAGGTGCCGTCGAAGCGGCGGTCGATCAGGACCACGCCCGGATGGAGCTCGGGCCAGAGCGCTTCGAACGTCGGCTCGCTCTCCTTGCTCAGGAAGTTGCCCAGCAGCCTCCGGGTGAAGGCGGTGAAGCTCTCGGCGTCCAGGTCCGCCATCAACTCCACGCCGGCGAGTGCCGAGCGGTCCAGCCTCGCCCGCAACCAAGCCAGGGTTGAGCTCGGGTCGAAGGCGTGCTCGAAGGAGCCGACGATGACGCGGTCTTCCTGGAAGAGCAGCGCGATGCCGCGCTCCGGATCGACGCCGCTTTCCGCATGGTGCCGGGTGAACGTCGCGGCCAGCGCTTCGAGCATCTGCTCGAGCGTCAGGCGCACGCGGTCGTTCGAGTCGGGATAGAGGGCCAGCGCCTTGGTGACGTCTGCCCAGCATTCGGCTAGACGCAGCTCGGGGGCGACCCCCGCGTCCGGCTCATATGCTGCGGCTTCGCTCATCGGCTTCCCTTGGTGCGGCCCCATGCGCACAACCTCGCTGTCTTGTTCGGCCATTCGCGGGTGCGAACTCAATCCACATCGACTCGCGTCTGGACATCTGCGGGCGGTTCGGCGCTCTCTTGCCGCTCGGGGACGAACAAAGAGCGAAACAGCCGTGAAGAGACTCCCCCCCAGCCCGGTTCAGCCGCGCGGAGGTGGAGCCGATCTCTTGGCCACGGAAGGAGGACCGCTCGGCGGCCCCGGTCGGCGTGCGTCGCTCCTCTCCACCCCACGCATGGCACGCCGCAAATCCCCCCCGAGCCACCTCCAACGTCTTGCAGCGCTGCTCGAGAGTCGCGTGGGGCACGTGCTCGTGCGGCTCACGGTTGCGGCGCTCGTCTTCCTGATTGCGGGCATCGTGATGCGCCAAGCGCGTGCGTACACGTACCGGCTGGACGACTTCCGTCTCGGCACGGACTCGCTCGAGTTCCACGGCCTGCCCGACTGGGCCGACGGCAGCATCCGCTGGACGCTGCAGCCGCGCATGTTCTCGTCGCTCTCGGTCTCGATCTACGATCCCGACGCCGAGCAGTCCGTGCGCGCCGTGGTCGAGGGACATCCGCTCGTGCGGGCCGCCGGCGACATCCAGGTCCTGTATCCGAACCGCGCACGCGTGCAGCCCGTCTTGCGTGTGCCCGTAGCGCAGGTTGCCGTGTGGGTCGCAGGTGCAGGCCGCAAGATGGTCCGCCGCTGGCGCTTGCTGTCGGACGATGGCTGCCTCCTGCCGCGCGGACCGTACAAGACCTACCTGGCGCGTCTGCCGTTCGAGCTGCCGATCGTGACCGGCATCACGGAGAAGACGCCGCTCGAGCCGGGCGAGGTCTGGGAGGACCGCACCGAGCGCGTCCAGGAGGCCGTCTCCGCCGCAGCCGTGGCCCGGCGGCTCTACCGGGACTTCCGCGGGCGCATCAGCGTCACGCGCATCGACGTCTCGCGTTTTCCCGCGCCTCCCGATGCCCGGGAGGGCGGCGAGGTGCGCTTCGTCTTGTCGTGTCCACCGGTTCGCCGCGGGGGCGAGCGTGTCGATCGGACGGTCGAGTGGGGGCGCACGGACCGTGCCCGGAGCGACGTCGCCTACGAGGACGACTACCCGACCAAGGCGCGCCGCCTCCGCCGCGCGCTGACCGCACCCAAGGCGCCCGCCTACGTCGAAGTCCGCTGGGACATCGCTTCCAGTACGAGAACCGGGCCGTAGGCGCGTACGTTGGTGCGCCTGTGGCGACCGACTCCACCTCTCATCGGCAGGCTCCCAAGCGCGACGGCGCGGTCGTAGCCCTCGCCGCCCTCGGCGCGCTCCTGGCGCTGCCGTCGGCGGGCCTGCTCCCCATTCCGTTCCTCCCGCGGGATCCCGCCGCCTACGGGAGTCTGCTGACCGCCGTGACCGCCATCCTGCTGGTGGGGGCTGCCCCGGCACGCGGCGGGAGGGCCCAGCGCGTCCTGCTGTGGCTGCTCGCCCTGGCCCCGTTCTGGGCCTACGCCTGGCTGTCCGGCGGTGGACCGGTCGTGCCGCCGCTGGGGTGGTTCGCCCTCGTCGTGCTGGCGTGCGTGCTCGCCTGGACGCCGCGCCGAGGCCTCGTCGCCGGCGCCGTCGTGGTCTTGCTGGGAGGCGCAGCGGTCGTGGGCCAAGCGGGGCTCCGTCTGCTTCCGGACGGCTGGAATGCCGTCAGCGATGCCTCGGGGCGCGCCGCACGGCCTGCCGCCGACGCGCTCCACCCGGACGGCGCGCGCGCCGGACCGCGGCGCGGGGCGGCGGTGCGACTGCCGGCATACGCCGAGCCGGCGCTGGGCGAAGGACCGGGACCCTGGTGGGTGCGTGCCGTGGACGAGACCTTCGCCGGGCCGCGCCCCGTCGTGTTGGTGCTCGATGGGGCCGCGTCGCGTTCCGCCCTGCCTGCCGCAGCCGGGCTGACTGCGGTGCACGCCTCCCAGGTCGAGTTCACCTCCGCCTACGAGTTGCTCGCCTTCGACGCGTTGCTCGTGCTGGAGGGCGCGTGGTCGCTGGACGACCCCGCAGCCCGCACGAAGGCCGCCGCCGTCGTCGCCTATGTCCGCAAGGGCGGGCTGCTCATCGGCCCTGGGGCGGATCACGACTGGCCGCCGCACCTCGCTCGAGGTCTCCGGCACGCAGCCCGCGGCCTCACGCCCGGGGCTGCCGGAGCGCAAGCCTTCGGCCTGGGGCGGGTCGCGCGCGCCAGCCACCAGGCCCACGTGCAGGAGTTGCTCGACGCGCATCTGTGGGTCCCGGTGGTGGCCGACGTCCTGACGAGTCGCAGCGGAGCTCCTGCCTGGCTGGAGGGTCTGGAGCGCTGGCGCGACGACCCCGGCGGGCGGCGCGTCCAGGGCGTCCTGCTGCTGGTCTACGTCCTGGGGCTGGCCGCTTTCACCCGCGTCCTCCGCGGCGGAGGAGCCCAGCTGCTGGGCGTCCTGCTGGCCTCGGCGGCTGCCGCTGCCGGCCTCGCCTGGACCGCACCGCACGAGCCCGGCTTCCGCGTCCACGGGCTGTCCCTGGACTTGGGCGGGCCCGGAGGGAGGCGCGTCGAGGCGCTGCTCATCGATGCAGGGTCGCGCGGCTTCCGCAGGCATGTGCGCTGGACAGGTGGCGGCGTGCTCGGGCTACAGGGCGGCCGGCTCGCCACGGATGGACGCCTCCACGTGCCCCCGGGCCGCAGTGCCTGGGTCTTCCGGGAGCGGGACGGGCGCGGGCCGCTGGCGGGCGAGAGCGAGGATGTGAGCGCCGCCGTGCTGCGTCCCTTGCTGCTGGGTAGCCTGGATCCGCGCCTCCTGCGCTACGGCCGGTTGCCCCGATTGCCCGTACGAATCGAGGGTTGGGGGCCGGTGGGGGCCCTCACAGTCGCCTATCGCGACCCCGCGGAATGATTCTCGCGGGGCTGTCGCCGCTTGACCGGGTCGCCCGCACCGCTACCTTCAGGCGCTTGGCCTCAGCGAACGCCCCCCAAACCGAGGGGCCGCCGGCCGCCGGACCGATCCCCATGCAGAAGACGACCGTAGCCAAGACAGACCGCAACCAGGCCGACTGGTACGTGGTCGACGCCTCCCAGGAGATCCTGGGGCGTATGGCCACCGAGGTGGCCCGCCGGCTGATGGGCAAGCACAAGCCCGAGTACACGCCCCATGCCGACGTCGGCGACTTCATCGTCGTGATCAACGCGAGCAAGGTCCAACTCACCGGCGCCAAGAAGGAGAAGAAGATCTACCGCTGGCACTCGCACCATCCGGGTGGCCTGCGCGAGATCCCCTTCGAGCAGATGAACGCACGCCATCCGGAGGACATCGTCCGTCTGGCCGTGCGGCGCATGATGCCCAAGACGAACATGGG
>JAHEIK010000018.1:0-5680 GCA_024639415.1 Planctomycetota bacterium | reverse complement strand
CACATGTTGAAGAAGCTCAAGATCTACGCGGGTGACCGCCACGAGCATCACGCACAGAAGCCCACGGCGCTCTCCTTCGGGACGACCGCTGCGAAGAAGAAGGACTGAACATGGTTGGTCAGCGTAGCTACACCTGGGGTACCGGTCGCCGCAAGACGGCCGTCGCGCGCGTCCGCATCTGCGATGGCGAAGGCGTGATGCAGATCAACAAGAAGGACTGGAAGGAGTACTTCACGACTCCTGCGCAGCAGATCGCAGCGCGCCAGCCCCTCGTGCTCACCGAGACCGAGAAGCGTTACGACGTCTTCGTTTCGGTCAAGGGTGGCGGTCCGCAGGGCCAGGCCGATGCCGTCCGTCACGGCTTGGCTCGCGCGCTCGTCAAGGCGGCCGAGCACCTCGAGCCCGCCCTGCGCGATGCGAACTTCATGACGCGTGACGCGCGCGTCAGCGAGCGCAAGAAGTACGGTCAGCGCGGCGCCCGCGCACGCTTCCAGTTCTCCAAGCGTTGACTTTTCCTGCTGCGGCTGGCGATGCCTTCGCTGCGCCGTGGTCCGACTCGGAACCGCATCCTCAACGTGCGGACGCACGCCTCGGCGCGCTTCCTCGTCGTCCTCACGGCTCGCATCGGCCTAGCCATCCTCGCGACGAAAAAGCCCTGAGATTCGTTCCGACGCCTCGGGGGACCCCTCCCGGGGCGTCGTCGTGTACGCTCGCTGCACAGATCACTGCTGGAGATCCATTCCGTGGCAGGCCATAGCCATTTCGCGAACATCATGCACAAGAAGGGTCGCGTCGACGCCAAGCGCGGCAAGACCTTCTCCAAGATCTCGCGTCTCATCATGGCGGCCGTGCGCGTCGGCGGTCCCAAGCCCGAAGACAACCCGCGCCTCTCGCTGATCATCGACAAGGCGCGCGCCGCGAACATGCCGAAAGACACGATCAAGCGCGCCATCGACAAGGCGAGCGGCGTGGGCGCGGTCGGTGACTACACCGAGCTCACGTACGAGGGCTACGGCCCGAACGGCGTGGCGATTCTCATCGAGGTGCTGACGGACAACCGCAACCGCACCAACACCGACCTCAACATCATCTTCAACAAGAATGGCGGCTCGATGGGACAGAGCGGATCTGTCTCCTACCTCTTCGAGCGCAAGGGTGAGATCGAGATTCTCGCCGACCAGACGAACGAGGATCAGCTGTTCGAGGTCGCCGTGGAAGCCGGCGCGGAAGACGTCTCGCTCGAGGCGGAGGCGGGCGACGAGCCCTTCTTCCTGGTGACGTGTGACGTCCCTTCGTTCGAGCCGGTGCGCAAGGCGATCGCGGCCGCGGGGCTCACCCCGCGGCGTGCCGACCTGACCATGGTGCCCACGACGTTGATCGAGGCCGACGAAGCGACGGCCCGCAAGGTGATGAAGCTCCAGAGCCTGTTCGAGGACAACGACGACGTGCAGGCGGTGACCACCAACCTCGACGTGAGCCCCGAGGTGGCAGCCAAGCTCGCAGCCGAGTGAACCGGCGCCCGCGCCCGGCGTTACCCTTGATCGACACCCTTGAGGTCGGGGAGGCGGTATGAGCAGCGCCCAGGACAGTTCGCAGACGCCGCCTACGGCGGACATCCCGGTGCTGATCCAGCGCCTGCAGCGCAACATCGGCTCGGTGTTCCTCGGCCGGCCCGAGGTCATCCGCTACGTCGTGACGGGCCTGCTCGCGGGCGGGCACGTGCTGCTCGAGGACGTGCCCGGTGTCGGCAAGACCGTTTTGGCGAAGAGCCTGGCGCGCTCGATCGACGTGGACTTCCGCCGTGTGCAGTTCACGCCCGATCTGCTGCCGAGCGACATCCTCGGCGTCGGGATCTACGACCAGGGTACGGGGGCCTTCGAGTTCAAGCGTGGGCCGATCTTCACGAGCGTGCTGCTCGCTGACGAGATCAACCGGGCCACACCGCGGACGCAGTCGGCACTGCTCGAGGCCATGAACGACGCCCAGGTGACGGTGGACCGCGTCTCGCACGATCTGCCCGATCCCTTCTTCGTGATCGCAACGCAGAACCCGTACGAGTTCGAGGGCACCTACCCGCTGCCCGAGAGCCAGCTCGACCGCTTCATGCTGCGCATTCGCATCGGCTATCCGTCGGCCGAAGACGAGAAGGCAGTGATCCGCGCGCAGCAGACCCGCCATCCTCTGGAGGCCCTGGCGCCTGTGATCCATGGCGATGACGTCGCGCGCCTGCAGGCTGCCGTGCGTGCCGTGCGGCTCGACGATGCGGTGCTCGACTACGCCCTCGCGCTCGTGCGCGAGACGCGGGCGAGCAAGCACCTGGTCGTGGGGGGGAGCCCACGTGCGAGCATCGCCTTGACGCGTGCGGCCCAGGCCCACGCGCTGCTCCACGGACGGGACTACGTGCTGCCGGACGACGTCAAGACGCTGGCCGTGCCGGTGCTGGCGCACCGTGTGCTCGGCGGCAGCTTCTCGTCGGACGACGGCTCCGACGACCGCGAGCGCATCATCAAGGACGTGGCGGAGTCACTGGAAGTCCCGATCTAGGCACATACCCGTGAACGTGAACGTACACGTTTGCGTTCCCGCGACGGATCGGGCACGGCTCCCGCATGACGGGCACGCCGGTGACGGGAACGCAGACGTTCACGTTCACGGGGTTGGGCGCCCCTACACGTCCCGCTCGACGGAGCCCAACACAGCATGGGCCGCGGCCAAGCGCGCGATCGGTACCCGGAACGGCGAGCAGGAGACGTAGTCCAGCCCGACCTCATGGCAGAAGCCGATGCTCGCCGGGTCGCCGCCGTGCTCCCCGCAGATGCCCACCTTGAGCTTGGGGCGCGCCGAGCGGCCGCGCTCCGCTGCCATCTGTACCAGCTCGCCGACGCCGGACTGATCCAGCGTCGCGAACGGATCTGCGTCCAGCACCTTCTGCTCGACGTAGCCCGGCAGGAAGCTGCCGACGTCGTCGCGGCTGTAGCCGAAGGTCAGCTGCGTCAGGTCGTTCGTGCCGAAGGAGAAGAACTCCGCTTCGGCTCCGATCTCGGCGGCACGCAGCGCCGCCCGCGGGATCTCGATCATGGTGCCGAAGATGACGGGGAGGGTGACCTCCTTCTTCTTCAGCACGTCCCGGGCGACGCGCTTGAGACGGTCACGTAGCAGCGTGTACTCCTTGACGGAGCCCACCAGCGGGATCATGACCTCGGGGCGCGGCCGCAGGCCCTTCTTCTTGTTCTGTGCCGCCGCCTCGTAGATGGCGCGCACCTGCATCTCGTAGATCTCGGGATAGGTGATGCCCAGGCGGCAGCCGCGGTGGCCGAGCATGGGGTTCATCTCTTCGAGCCGGCGAGAGCGCTCGCGGATCTCCTGCTCGTCGACGTCCAGTGCGTCGGCGACGGCGGCGATGCCGTCCTCTTCGTGGGGCAGGAACTCGTGCAGGGGCGGGTCGAGCAGACGGATCGTGACGGGGAGGCCATCCATCGCCTTGAGGATGCCGGCGAAGTCCCGGCGCTGGAACGGGAGGAGCTTGCGCAGTGCCTTGCGCCGTGCGCCGAGGGTGTCGGCGAGGATCATCTCGCGCATCGCGATGATGCGCTTCTCGCCGAAGAACATGTGCTCGGTCCGGCAGAGGCCGATGCCTACCGCACCGAAGGCCCGCGCGGTGGCAGCGTCGGACGGTGCGTCGGCGTTGGCCCGCACCCTCAGCCCCCGTCCGCCCTTGCGGCAGGCGGTGTCTGCCCACGACAGCAGGGTTGCGAACTCCGGTCCCGGATCGGCCGGCATCGTCGTGACGGAGCCGACCATCACTTCACCGCTCGTACCGTCGAGCGAGATGACGTCGTCCTTCCAGACGACGGTGTCGCCGACGCGGAAGAATCCGTCACTCTCGTCGATGCGCACCTCGCCGGCACCTGCCACGCAGCACTTGCCCATGCCGCGGGCCACGACGGCCGCATGCGACGTCATGCCTCCAGTCGCCGTGAGGATGCCCTCGGCGGCGTGCATGCCGCCCACGTCCTCGGGACTCGTCTCGTTGCGCACGAGGATGACGGGGTCGCCGCTGGCGGCCTTGACCTTGGCCTCGTCGGCCGTGAAGACGACCTGGCCGCACACGGCACCGGGGCTGGCCGGCAGGCCGCGCGCGATCACGTTCCGCTCGGCCTGCGGATCGAACTGCGGGTGCAGGAGACGGTCGAGATCCTCGGGCTGGACGCGCGCGACGGCCTCGTCACGGGTGATCAGGCGCTGCTTGGCCATCTCGACGGCCGTGCGGACGGCGGAGCGCGCCGTGCGCTTGCCCGTGCGCGTCTGCAGGATGTAGAGCGTGCCATCTTCGATGGTGAACTCGATGTCCTGCATGTCGCGGTAGTGCTTCTCGAGCAGTCGGCGTACGCGCTCGAGCTGGCGATAGGCCTTGGGCTGGACCTCGACGAGGCCGGCCAGGTCCTGCGGCGTGCGGATGCCCGCGACGACGTCTTCACCCTGCGCGTTCATCAGGTACTCGCCGTAGAAGACGTTCTCGCCCGTGGAGGGGTCGCGCGTGAAACAGACTCCCGTGCCTGAGGTCGGTCCGAGGTTGCCGAACACCATCGTCTGCACGTTGACCGCGGTGCCGAGCAGCCCCTCGATCTTGTGGATGCGGCGGTACTCGACGGCACGGGCGCCTTGCCAGGAACCGAACACGGCGCAGATCGAGCGCAGGAGCTGCTCTTCGGGATCGTCCGGGAACGGGCGGCCCGCGAGACGCTTGAACAGCTTGAGGTAGCGTGCGACGACGTCTTCGAGTGCCGCCGCGTCGAGTTCGCTGTCGGTCTCGACGCCCGCATTCTCCTGCGCCTGCTCGAGCACGCGCTCGAAGCGCGAGAGGTCCAGGCCCTCGACGACGTTCGCGAACATCTGGATGAAGCGCCTGCGCGCGTCCAGTGCGAAGCGTCGGTTGCCCGTCTGCGCGGCGAGGCCTTCCATGGCGTCGTCGTTGAGGCCCAGGTTGAGGACCGTGTCCATCATGCCGGGCATCGAGAGGGCCGCGCCGCTGCGCACGGAGACGAGGAGCGGGCGCTTGGGGTCGCCGAAGCCCTTGCCGGTCTCCTTCTCGAGCCGGCGGATGGCCTTGCGCACATCGGCGACGACGTCCGCCGGCAGGGCGTGTCCGCTCTTGGCGAAGCGGCTGCAGACGCTCGTGGCTATCGTGAAGCCGCCGGGCACGGGCAGGCCGATGCGACACATCTCCGCGAGGTTCGCACCCTTGCCGCCGAGCAGGTCCTTCATGGACGTCTCGCCGTCGGCGTGACCCGGCCCGAAGTGCCAGATCGTGCGGTTCTTGCGCCCGCCGGGGGCGCGCTTGCGGTTGCTCTTCGGGCCACGGTTGCGCGTCGTGGTCATGGGATGGCACCCCCTCCGCCGCCGGATTCCGGCCTGGGTGGGAACGGTACCCCGGAGGGCCTACGGCGCTAGTTGCGGGCCGGGTCTCCGGGCGGCTCTTGGGCGGCAATGTATGCCGCCCCTACACGCCACGTGGTGGCGGGGCGTGTCCGCGGCTCTTGGGCGCACGGGCCGCCGAGCATCCACGGCCGCGCGGGTCTCTGGGGCGAAGGCGCCGCAAAGCCATCCGCGACGTGGCGTGGTCTGCCCACGCGAGGAGCGGATGGCAAAGCGCCGCCGAGCATCCGGAGAGCCGCGCCTA
>JAHEIK010000273.1 GCA_024639415.1 Planctomycetota bacterium | reverse complement strand
ACTTCCGCGCCACCGGCCGATGGCCTCGAGCCCCGGGTACCGCAGCGGCATGGCTACGATCCGGACAAGCCCGAGCATCCAGGGAGTAGCCGCCGCGGACACCCACAGGCACGGCCCTCGCGTTCACTCCTTGGGCCGGATGGCGCGGGACCGGGCCGGTTTTCGGATGGCGCTCGCGGGCCGTGATGCGCTGAAGGCCAGCCGCGTTCCAGCGCCGTCACCACGCCACCGGCCGATGGCCTCGAGCCCCGGGTATCGCAGCGGCACGCACGCGAACCGGACAAGCCCGAACACCGCCGGACTTGCCGCCGCGGACACCCACAGGCACGGCCCTCGCTGCGCTCAGGCCGAACCGGGGCTCAATGGGCGCGATGCCCGCAGGCCGCACGCAGCACCGCACCCGGTCACCTGCACTTGCTGGCTCCGTAGCCGCGGAGCCAGCAAGTGCGCTCGATTTCACCTTCTGGGCTGGCCAGCGCTGGGCCGGCTAGCGCTGGGCCGTCGGACGCGCTGGGGCGGCCGGCGTCTGGGGCGCGGACCGTGTCCTCTGTGGTTCTCTTCCGAGCACCACCTCGGGAGCGCTACTTCGTAGCGTCGGCGGCTTCCTCGGCCTTCTTCTTCTTGTCGGCCTTCTTCTTAATGGCGGGCTTGCGCTCGGCTGCTGAGGCCTCGGCCTTGGCGTACGCCGCGCGCAAGGTCGCCGTCAGTTCGCGGGCCGGATCCTCCTGGATCCACGTCCCGGCGGCTTCCAGGCTGCCGACCTCGAACGCCAGGCGTGCCTTCACGAACACCCGCGTCGATTCATCCACGCTCTTGCCGCCCAGCGGCAGGTCGAAGGCGAGATCCGCCCAGTCCAACTCGGGGTCGACCTTGAGGACGGGATCCCCGAGATCCTCGCCCTTGGTCTTCTTCACCTCGAAGTGCGACTTCTGGTCCTCCATGAGCGGCAGGAAGCACACGAACTCCTTGCTGGGCGTCATGATGGTGAGCTTGCCGAACCAGACGCCCAGCAGGTAGGTCCCAGGCGGGCAGATGCCCTTGATGGTCTCGGGCGCCTTGGCGCGACCACGGCCGCGACGGCCCTTCTTCTTCTTCTTCTTGCCCTTCGCGCCGGGCACGACGGGCGGCGCGGGCTTGCGTACCTTCACGTTCTCGATCGCGATGTCCGTGTGGAAGACGCCGAAGGTCCAGAACGGATGGTCCGTCTCGCTCTTCTTGCGCAGGCCGCGCTCGCTCTTGTAGCCCGTCGGGCGCTTCCAGGCACGGCGCATCTCCTCCATGCCCTCCTCGCGGAGATACGAGGACTGGGGGATGAGCACGATGGAGTGCGAGCGTCCGAGCACGTACACGTGGTTGTCCGGCGTGGACCCGGGCTCGACCCAGTTGCGCGTGACGGCGCCCACGAAGCGGGCCCGATCCAACTCCTCCTCCTTGAGCTTCCGCGGCCGCGTCGCGCGCCGCACGATCGGGCCGAGTTGATCGCGACCGGACTTCATGTAGGACGCCAGCCGGAACCCAACCCACTCGAAGCCGTTCTCGGGATACGGCGGAGCATCGGGACCGGCGCCGACGAAGTTGCGGCAGGCACCGCGCAACACGAGCATCTCGCCGTCGCCTGCGCCGCCTCCGCGGATCACCTTGACCCAGCGGCCCATGAAGTTGTGGCGGAACTTGTTCTTGGCGTAGGCCTCGAACCAGGAACCGGTCCACTCCGCCACGTTGCCGACCATGTGGTGGCAGCCGCACCAGGACCGTCCGTCGCCATCGATCGGGACCTTGGGGCCCTTGTCGTTCTTTGGGTTGGCGCCGTCGCGTGTCCCGACGGGCAGCGTGGTCGGCATGTACTGGGAGTTCACGATCTTGCCGCCCCAGTTGGCGTACAGCTCGTTCTTGGGCCAGTCGTTGCCCCAGGGGAAGACGAAGCCCTGCGGCCCGCGCGCAGCCCACTCCCACTGCTCTTCACTCGGCAGGTGCATGCCGGCCCACTCGGCGAAGCGTTCAGCATCGTTGTACGACACGAAGCGCACCGGATGGTCTTCCTCGCCCTTCGGCGGGTTCATGTCGGGCCAGTTGGCCGGCGGCTGGAGCGTGTAGAACTTCAATTCCAACGTGCGCGGCAGCGGCTCGAAGCGGAACTTCCTGGCCGTTGCGATCTCGTCGATCGATCCATCAGCGCGCTTGACCAGGAACTTGTCGAGGGTCTTCCCGAACGCCTTCCAGATGAGGTCCTTGTTCGCGAAGTAGAGCTGCAGCCAGACGACCTGCTTCGGGTTCTTCTGCTCTTCCTTCGAGAGCTTGACCATGTGGGCAGCGATCTCGTCCAGGTTGGCGAGGCTGCCGCTGGCCGTGTCGTACACGTCGGTCGCATCCACGAGGAAGCGTAGGTACTGCGCGTTGGTCACTTCGAACTTGCCGATGAAGTACGGCCGCAGGAACAAGGAGTGGTACGGCAGCTCGTAGAGGAAGAGGCGCTTGTGCTCGATCGGCCGGCCCGCCAGTAGGCCGTCGATGTACTCGGCATCGCTGCCGATCATGACCCGTCCGCCCTCCAGGTACGCCATGCCCGCGGGCACGGCCGTGGGGGGCACTGCGGCCGTCGAGGCAGGGGCAGGCTCCTCCTCGCTCGGCGCGTCCTTGGGCGCGTCCTTGGGCGCGTCCTTCGGAGCATCCTTCGGGAGCGCGTCGGGGGGCGAGGCGCCGTCACCCTTCTCGTCCTCACCCAGGGCCGCGTTGGGCAGGATGAGCGCGAGGCAGATGCAGGCGATGAGTAGGCGCAGTCGTTGCAGCATGGCGGAGCGGTATCCCTGATGTGAGCCGCGTCGGATGGGGCCTTGAGCGGGTCCTGAAGACCGAACCAGCAGCGTATCACGCTGCCGGGTGGTGGGCGGAGTGGACGCGTGGCCGACCCGGGTGCCGGCAGCACCCGTGGGAGCGTCAGCCGGGGTGCCGCCGCAGCCGAGTCCGGCGTCGGCGGGTCGCGCTGTCGGCCCCGCCCTGTAGGGGGTGATCGTCCGAAAAACCCCCAGGGGTTGTGATTCACCCGTTGCGGTCCCGCCAATCGTCCCTATTCTGAGCTTGGAGGCGGCCCCGCAGCCATGCGGAGGCGCAGGGTGCCCGCGCAACCCCGGAGACGCACGGGCGTCGCAGCGGCCCATCTGGGAGGGTCATATGGGAAACTTCGAGAAGCTTTCAGTGCTCGTCATCGTGGTCATCATCGTGATGATCCTGGTCGTCGCGCTCTACACCTGGTCGGACAACCCCGGCGGGGACCCGCCCGCCGCGCGTGACAAGCACACCGGCGTGGACGTCGTTCCCGAGCCCGACGTGGGCCTCGACGGTCCCGACCCCGACTGGAAGAGCCTCTTCGATGAGGTAGACCCCAAGAAGGGCGCTGGGGGGACCGGCTCCGGGACGACCGAGGACGTCATCCCCGAGCCTCCCGTGCTGCCGGAGCCGGATGTCAATCCCGCGCCGCAGCCCGCCGAGCCCAAGCCTGAGCCCGCCGCCCAGGAGCCGTGGATGTACACGGTGAAGGACGGCGACACGCTCACGGAGATCGCCGAGAACGAGCTCGAGACCTGGAAGCGCTACCGCGAGATCCTGAAGCTCAACCCCGGGATCACTGCGGAGTCGCTCCGCAAGGGCCAGGTCCTCAAGATGCCCCCCCGCGTGACGACCAGCTCGATGAAGAGCACCCCCGGCGGCAAGGCCGCCACCGTCACGCCCGCCAAGCGCGGCAAGATCGCCGTTGGCGAGTGGTACGTGATCCGCCGTGGAGATCGCCTCTCGCGTATCTCCAAGGACGCGTACGGCACGATCGACCGCTGGCCCGAGCTCTGGGCCCGCAACCTGTCCGTGATCGACGATCCGGACGCGCCGACCGTCGGAGCGAAGATCTTCATCCCGAAGTGATTCCACGAGCGGCATTTCCCGCGATGATTCACCGGACCTGTCGTCCCCGGCAGATTCGTGTTTCGACGAGCCGCGGTGCCCAGCATCGCGGCTCGTTTCTTGTCTGCGCAGAGGGGCGATTTCGACCGACCTGCGGGCGTGTGAACGAGCGCGGGCGCTGCCGCGGCTAGCATGACCGGGTGAACCTGCGGGACATCCAAGGCGGCGGCGGCGGGGCACTGGGCGCGGCGGCGCGCGTCGGGCTGCGTGTCCTCTCCTGGGGCTGGGCCGCGGGCGCTTGGGCGAAGGAAGCCGGCTACACAATGGGCTTGCGTCGCTCGAGGCGGCTGGAGGTTCCCGTCATCTCCGTGGGCAACCTCGCCGTCGGGGGCACGGGCAAGACGCCCTTCGTCGCCTGGCTCGCGCGGCGTTTGCTCGAGCAAGGACACCGGCCGGGCATCCTCGCGCGCGGCTACGGAGGCCCGCTGCCGGAGCGGACGCTGAACGACGAGGGGCTGGTCCTGGCCCACCTGCTGGGGTCCGACGTGCCGCAGATCCAGGACCCGGACCGCGTGCGCGGAGGGCGCGCTCTCCTCGAACAGCATCCGAAGGTCGACGTGATCCTGCTCGACGACGGCTTCCAGCACCGGCGTGTCGCACGCGACTTGGACATCGTGTTGCTCGACGCCATGGAGCCGTTCGGCCTTGGCCACCTGCTACCGCGGGGCCGGCTACGGGAGCGGCCGGGGGGCCTGCGGCGCGCGGGGGCGGCGGTGCTGACGCGGACGGAGCGCGTGCGTGACGACGTGGCCGAAGCCGCGCTGAAGAAGATCGCGAGCTTCGTCCGTGGACCGCTGGCACGCGCCCGGACCGAAACCGTGCCGCGCTCCCTGCGGGACGAACTCGGAGGCGCAGCCGTGTTCGCGGTGTGCGGCATCGGCAATCCCGCCGCGTTCCTCGGCACGCTGGCGGACCTCGGCACGCGCATCGTGGGCCGGCGCATCCTGCAGGATCACGAGGTGCTGCCGCAGAGCACCTGGCTGGACATCAGTGCGCAGGCCCGGGAGGCGGGGGCGGAGTGCATCGTGACCACACGCAAGGACGCCGTGAAGTACGACGACCTGCCCTCGGAGGTCGTGGTCATCGACGTGGAGACCGTGCTCGTCGAAGGTGAGGCAGCGTTGTGGGAGGCCGTGCTGGGGGTGTTTACGGCCGGTGGGGAGGCGGGGGCGCCCACGGCCTGAGACGGGGGCGGGGGCCGGGCGCGCACGCGTCCGCTAGCAGCGCGAGCGGACTTGGGGCGCCCCTGCGGGGCCCTGGTCACGTCGGGCGGTGGGGGATACGGGCACGGGTGCCGGGCACGTCGGGAACGGGAACGGGCACGCAGACGGGCACGGGGTAGTGCCGCCTGCGGCGGCACTACGGCAGCATGCTCTTCCTGTTCCCCAGCTTGTCGGGCAGGTACGTGTCCATCACGAAGTTGAGATGGAACTTCGCGAAGGCCTGCTGCTCCGCACGCACGCCCATCTTGATCTGCTGCTCCATCGCAGCGCGCCACAGCTTGTGCGAGCGGAAGAAGGGGTCGTTCTTCAGCGCCGCCTTCGCACGGCGCACGTCCGCCTCCTTGAGGGGATGCGTCGGAAGCTTGTAGTCGATGATGTCCTGCGGGGTCACGCCCAGCAGGCGCGCGCTCGGCACGCAGTAGAAGCGGTTGATGTGCGCCGCGTTGCCCGAGCCGACCTTGAGCGTGCGGTAGATGTTGGCGAAGCCGTACGGATCGCAGTCCGTGAAGACATAGACGGGTAGACCGTGCTCGTCCGCCAGTCGGCGCAGGAAGCGGCGCGTCGCCCGCGAGGGCACCCCTCCCAGGCTCACGATGATGCTCTTCGTCTTGCGCCACCAGCGGTGGTGCGT
>JAHEIK010000272.1 GCA_024639415.1 Planctomycetota bacterium | reverse complement strand
CCGCGAGCCGGTCGGCGAGGAAGAGCAGGGCCCCCACCTTCAGGAACTCGCTCGCCTGGATCGAGAAGCCCGCCACGAAGAGCCAGCGCTTGCTGCCCTTGATGGACGGCCCCAGCACGAGGGTGAGCGCCAGCAGGACGATCGCCAGTCCGAGAGCCGGGAGTGCGAGGCGCCGCAGCACGTCGAGGCTCACGCGCGACGTGGCCCACACCACCAGCGCACCGAGCAAGACCCAGCGCAGCTGGCGCACGAGCATGTCCGAGTGCGCGTCGCCCACGACGGCACCCATGGTCGAGCTGGTGCTGTAGACCATCACGAGGCCCAGCGCCACGAGGCCGGCGGCGATGCCGAGCACCATGCGCCCCGCATGCTGCACGTCGCGCCCGGTGGAGAGCTGTGCGACGGTGAGGGCCTGGGCGCGCGCCAAGATCAGCGCACCTTCAGGATGGCGAGGGCTGCGACGACGCAGATCACGGAGACGATCCAGAAGCGGACCGTGACTTTGTTCTCGTGCAGTCCACCCATCTGCCAGTGATGGTGATGCGGCGCGCAGCGGAACCAACGCTTCCCCGTGGCGTCGGCCACGCCCGCCCTGCGGGCCTTGCGGCGCGTCGCCTTGAAGTAGGTCCGCTGCCAGATCACGGAGAGCGCCTCGGAGACGAACAGTCCACCCGCGATGAACAGCGTCATCTCGTGGCGCAGGGCGACCGCGATCACGCCGAGGATCCCGCCAATCGACAGCGATCCCGTGTCACCCATGAACACCTGGGCGGGGTAGCCGTTGAACCACAGGAAGCCCAGGGAGCCGCCGATCAGCGCCGCGGCGATGACGGCGATCTCTCCGGCTTCCGGCACGTAGAACAGGTGCAGCTCGCGCGAGAAGTCCACGCGGCCCACCACGTACGCCACGACCGCGAACGCCACGGCGACCGTCGCCGTCACGCCGATGGCGAGCCCGTCGAGCCCGTCCGTCAGGTTCACGGCGTTGCTGGCCCCTACGATGACGAGGATCCCGAGCGGGATGAACAGCAGCCCCAGGTCCAAGCAGAAGCGCTTGACGAAGGGCACCTGCAGGTCGGCCCGGTGGTGATCCCGTGGATCGGGCCAACTGGCGGGCATGTCGATCTCGCGGTCGACGACCGGTGCGAACAGCGCGGCCTCGGGCGTATCCGGGTCGCAGAGATCGCTACCGGCGGAGACGGAGAGCACGGCGCTGTTCACCTGATCCGCGGGGACGCCGTTGTGGACGGCGATCTCGCGCGCGCGGCTCGAGTTTCCAAGGTACTTGCCGGAGATGGAGGCCCACGACTCGCCCTCGCGAATCGTATGGCGCTTGATCCAGCGCAAGGCGTACGGGTTGGGCTTCATCGAAGGTCCGCGCAGCCACGGCGTATCGTCCTGGGCGTTGCCGAGTCCGTAGAGGGTCCCGATCGCCAGCAGCGCGATGAGCACTTGACCGCCGAGCTTCTGCTTCTCGCTGATGCCGCGGCTCTGGCTGTCCGTCAGTTTCTTCCAGTCGTCCGCGGCGCCCAGGGCCCCGAAGGCGAGGAACGACAGCAGGATCACCCAGGTGTAGGGCGTGTCGAGTCGCGCGAACAGGAAGCCCGACAGCGCCACGCCGATGAGGAGGATCACGCCACCCATGGTCGGCACGTCGGCCTTCTCGCTGCGCTGGCTGTCGACCTCCTCGCTGCCGGTTGGGCTGTAGCCCGCGATCTTCTTGCGCTTGAGCGAGCGCACGATGCCCGGGCCCACGACCGTTGCGACGAGGAAGGCCAGGATGGCGGCGAACGCCGAGCGGAAGGTGATGTAGTGGATCAGCCGGAAGCCGGAGAGGACTTCCTCGAGCGGGGCGAACAGGTGGTAGAGCACGCAAGCTCCTGGGAGGGAGGGTGTCCCGGCTAACTGCGGCGGCGATCGGCCCGGCTCATGGACCAGGGTGTGGCGCTAGGGTCCAGCGTCGCGGCCCGCTCACGCACCTGCTCGGCGAGACGCTCGAGCGTCATGCTGCGCGAGCCCTTGAAGAGCCACGCATCGCCGGGGGCGGGGTCGAACGCCGGGTCGGACAGGGCGTCGTGGATCGTCTCGTGCCAGCGGACGTGCTCCGCGCGCATGCCCAGCCGCATCGCTTCTTCGACGACGCCGGCAGCGCTCGGGCCGATCGCCCACAGCAGGTCGATGCCCTCGTTGGCCACCTTGCGTCCGAGAGAGCGGTGGTGCTTCACGGCCTGGTCGCCGAGCTCCAGCATCTCGCCGAGCACCGCGACGCGGCGGCCGCCCGTGTCGCCCCGCGCCAGCTCGCGGATCGCGGCGTCCATGCTGCGCGGGTTCGCGTTGTAGGCGTCGTTGATCAGCGTGACGCCACCGACCAGTTCACGGCTCATGCGCATCGCGGGCGGGCAGAAGCCCGCCAGCGCCTCCGCGATGGCGAAGGGCTCGCGACCGAGCCACAGGCCCGCGGCGACGGCAGCCAAGGCATTGGCGATGTTGTGCTCGCCGAGGATCGGCACCTCGACGGGCATGCGGCCGTAGAGCAGGAACTCGATGCCGCGATCCGTCGCGCGCGGCTCGACCCCGTACACGTCGGCGTCCTCCCACGTACCGAAGCTGACCACGTGGGAGTCGAGGTCCTCCATGATCTCGCGGCAGTAGTAGTTGTCGGCGTTGACGATCGCCGCACCGCGCTCGGGCAGGGCCTCGAGCATCGCGGCCTTCTCGCGCATGACGCCGCGCACCGTGCCGAGCCCCTCGAGGTGGGCCTCCTCGACGTTCGTGAGGATGCCGACCGTCGGGCGCGCGATGTTGGTGAGGTAGGCGATCTCGCCCGGCGCGTTCGTGCCGATCTCCACGATGCAAGCGCGCGTCGAGCGGTCCATCCGCAGCAGGGTCAGCGGCACGCCGATCGCGTTGTTGTACGAGGCGTGGCTCGCGACGACGTCCTCGCCGAGCACGGCGCGCGTCATCTCCTTGACCGTGGTCTTGCCGCAGGACCCCGTGATGCCGACCACCGGGACGTCGAAACGACTGCGGTGCCAGCGTGCGAGATCACCGAGCGCCTTGACGGTGTCACGCACGACGATGGCGTTCGCAGGGATCCGCGAAGCGTCCGTGTCCGAGGAGACGAGCGTGAACGACGCGCCGCGCAGGAAGGCCTGCTCCATGAAGGCGTGGCCGTCGAAGTTCGGCCCCCGGATCGGGACGAACAGCGACCGCGCCGGCACATTGCGGCTATCGGTCGTGACTGCCTCGATGACGGGATCGCCGTCGACGGGGCCTGCCGGCTCGCCGCCGGTCGCACGCAGGATCTCACTGAAGCGGATCGGTTCCATCGTCTAGTCCTCATCTTCCCCGGGGGGCACCCCAGGGCTGGTCTGTCCGGCGCCCTGCGCGTCGCGCTCCAGCAGCGCGTCCCGCGTCACGGCGGCGTCGTCGAACGGGACCCGCTGGGTCCCCAAGATCTGGTAGGTCTCATGACCCTTGCCCGCGACGAGCACCGTGGCTCCAGCCGGGGCCGTACGGACGGCGTGGGCAATGGCCGCGCGGCGGTCCGCGATGACGGTCACGCGCGCCCGCTCGTCGGCGTCGAGGCCGGCCGTCATGTCGGCCAGGATCGACTCGGGATCCTCGGTGCGGGGATTGTCGCTGGTGAAGATCGCCACATCGGCCTGCTCGACGGCCACCCGCGCCATACGGGGCCGCTTGCTGCGGTCGCGATCTCCACCGCAGCCGATGACGCAGGTGACGGGAACGGCGCCCACGCTGCGCAGGAACACCAGCACCTGGCGCAGGGCGTCCTCGGTGTGCGCATAGTCCACGAAGGCATCCACGTCGGCGGCGCCCTCGACCCGCTCCAAGCGGCCCGGCACCTGCTCGACCGCGGCAGCACCCTGCGCGGCGACGACGGGGTCCAGCCCGAGGCCGGTGCAGGCGCCCAAGGCCGCGAGCAGGTTCATCACGTTGTGCATGCCGACGAGGCGCGTGCGAACGTCGCACTGCCCATCCCCGGCCACATGGAGGCGGAAACGGGTGCTGTCGGGCGTCAGCTGCACCGCTTCCGCTCGCAGGTCGGCCTCCGGCGAGGTGCCGTAGGTCAGCACCGAGCCGTGGCAGCGCTCCGCCAGCCGTGTCCAAGCAGCGTCCTCACGATTGAGCACGGCCGTGGCGGTGGGTGCCAGCGCCTCGAAGAGCTTCGCCTTCGCGGCGAAGTAGGCCTCCGGGTCCCCGTGGTAGTCGAGGTGATCCGAGGCGAGGTTCGTGAACACGCCCGCGGCGAACTGCAGCCCGGCCGTCCGCGCCTGATCCAGCGCATGGCTCGAGACCTCGAGGACGGCCGCCTTGCAGCCGGCGTCGCGCGCGCGCGCCAGCAGGCGGCGCAACTCGAGGACGCCCGGCGTCGTGTTGAGCGACGGCTCCAGCTGCCCGTCGCCCAGGTCGTGCGCGATGGTGCCGAGCACGGCGGGCTTGAGGTCGCAAGCGCGCAGCGCGCCGGCCGTGATCCAGGCGCTGGTGGTCTTGCCCTTGGTGCCCGTGATGCCGACCAAGGCCATGTCGTCCTGCGGCCGGCCGTACCAGGCGTCGGCGGCAGAGCGCAGGGCTCGCTCCACGTCGTCGACCACGAGCGTCGGAGCGTCCGCAGCGAGCGACTCGGCCGCCACGACGGCCGCGGCTCCACGGGCGAGCGCGTCGCGAGCGAAGGTCGCTCCGTCCGCCGTCGAGCCGCGACGCGCGAAGAAGACCTGTCCGGGCTCGACGGCGCGGGAGTCGTCGGCGAGGCCCGTGATGGCGCACGCAGGATCGCAGGGACCCTCGGCACGGGCTGCGAGCAGCTCGACCAGGTCCTCCAGCGTGCGGGGGCGTGCGAGGGCCGCCATCATCGCTGCGCCTCCCCGGCTTCGGCCGGCGTCGCGCTCGCCTTGGCTGCACCCACGTTCCAGTACGCCAGCGTGCGCTCGAGGACCTGTCGCACGTACGGCCCCGCGACGGAGCCCCCGAAGCCGCCTGCGGCATCGGGGATCTGCGCGAGGATCAGTACGACGACCTGCGGCTTCTCCGCCGGCGCGTACGCCACGAGACTGCAGTTGTCGTAGAGAATGCGCTCGCCACCGGCGCTGCCCCACTGCTGGGCGGTCGCGGTCTTCGCCGCAGCGCTGAACGGCGCGTCGGCGAAAGCCGCCCGTGCCGTGCCTTCGGTGACGCACGCCTCGAGACCGGCCCGGATGACGGCCAGATGCTCGGGCCGGCAGACACGCGCACCCGGTGCGGGCGTCCGGTCGTCGTCCAGGAAGAAGCGCGGCTGCACGATGCGCGCGTCGTCCCGCGCGAACGCTGCGAAGGCGGCGGCCATCTGCAGCGGCGTCACACGGAAGCCCTGCCCGAACGCTGCGCGGTGCGCGAGCCACCACGGCCAGGCCTGGTCCTGCTTGGGCAGGGCGACACGTGCGCCGCGCTCGTACGGCAGGCCGCAGTCGGTGCCGCTCTCGGGATTGGGGAACGTGCGGGTGAACAGCGTCCGCATGCGCTCCCGACCGAGACGATCGCCGAGCTCCGCAGATCCGGTGTTGCTGCTGTGGGCGATCAAGCGCGCCACGCTGCCGCGTCCGACCTCGTGGGAGTCACGGATGGCCTTCTTCTCGTGGCGCAGCAGGACGGACGGGGGCATCTCCAGCTCTTCGTCGGGCTGCACGACCCCGTGGCCGAGCGCCCAGCCCACCGTGAACGGCTTGAAGAAGCTGCCCGGCTCGAAGAGGCCCTGCACAGCGAGATTCGTGTTGGCCGGGGCGCGGTTCGGGTCGAAGTCCGGACGATTG
>JAHEIK010000271.1 GCA_024639415.1 Planctomycetota bacterium | reverse complement strand
CTGTCGTCGCCGCCCGGACAGGGCAGGTACTCCAGGCACGTGAGGTCCGTGGCACCGGCCGCAGCCAAGTTGCCGGTCACGTTCGTCCAGGTCGCGCCCGCATCCGGCGTCTGCCAGACCGCTGCCGAGTCGAGCACGTAGGCGGTCATCCAGTCGTCCGGATCCATCACGATGTCGTGCACGTAGCCGCCCGGGTAGGTCGCGGCGTTGACCAGGTTGCCACCCGCCGTCGTGCGGATCAGGACGTTGGCGCCCGAGCCGACGTAGAGCGCGTCTCCATTCGGCACGGCGCCCAGCATGCCACCCGCGGCGAGCGCATCCGGTCGGTTGACGCCGCCGCCGCCGGGAACGGCGGCCGCGGTGCTGCCCTGGTCGAGCGACTCGAACACGCCGTTGGAGCCACCGAAGACCATGCGACCCGGAACGACGGCGTTGAGGGCGTAGGGCGTCTTGAACTGAACGCTGATGGCTGCCCCCGTGAGCGTGGGGAAGGCCTGCTGCGCGGGCTGGGCCACGCCGGCTGCGTTGTAGACCTGCCGCCGGAAGAGCCCCAGGTTCTGGAAGCTGCTGAAGCGCGTCGAGAAGCCGGCCGGGTTGCCGGCTTCCGCCCGGACCTCGGCACCGTCGCCCGTCGAGAAGGGGATGACCGTCGAGTTCGGTGTCCCGCCGGCCCACGGCGTACCCACGAAGACGGGATTGAACGGCACGCTGGTCCAGGTCGTGCTGCCCGGCGCCGTCTGCTGGGCCGTGCCCGTATCCTGGTTGCCGATCATGATGATGTTCGAGATCGTGTCGTAGGCGACGTCATGGGCCTCGGTGACCTGCAGGTTCCCATTCATGGAGAACCAGTCACCCAGGTTCGAGCCGGGTTGCGTGCGCCGGTAGACGCCGGCGTCATCGACCTCGATGAGGTTGCCGCTGGCGTCGAAGTCCATGCCGCGTGAGTCCGCGTGCGGGGAGCTACCTGACGCCGTGCCTCCACCAGGGATGAGGGCTACGGCGTTCGAGTGCGTCAGGTGATCCCACTGAGGGGAGAACGCTGCCGCACCTGTCGGAGCCACGGTGGTGTCACCACGCCAGAGGTTGCCGCTGTAGTCGCTCGCCCCCAGGACGTTCGGCCACTGCGTCAGGGCCGGCAGGCCGCGGTTGGCCTCCTGCCGGTCGCCGCCGATGAAGACGGAAGCCGGGGCCGCCGGATCGACAGCGATCGAGAAGTGCGTTCCGCCCTGGCCGCCCGGCTTCTCTCGCGGCTGGATACCTGTCGTGGTCAGGTCCGCGTTGGTGACGGCAGGCGTGTCCATCCGCGTCCACACCGGCGCCGCGGCAGCCGGATTGTCGCTGTAGCCGATCCAAGTGAGCCGACCGTTGAACATCACGGCCGCGTAGATCCGCCCGGTGCTCGCGACGGCGAGCTCGGTGTTGTTGTTGCCGGCGCTGGTGACCGCGGTGTTCAGGGTCGCGGTGCCGCTCGAGATGTTCGTCCACGTCGCGCCCGTGTCGTCGCTGCGGTAGATACCGGCCCCGCCGACAGCACAGTAGAGGCGAGCGTTCACGGCAGCGTCGCCGGTGACGTCGTAGACGAGGCCTGTGGGAAGACCGGTGCCGGCGCCGCCGGAGATCACCGTCCACGTGGCACCGGTGTCGATGCTGCGCATGAGCTGACCGGCACCCTGGGGCGCCGCGCCAAACACGCCGTCTTGACGATGCGCGCGACCGTTCGAACCTGCGACGATCGTTGCGCCGCGAGCTTCGACGCCGATGATGTTCTCGCCCTGGATGTTGGCGTCACCGAGCAGCGTCCACGTCGTACCGCCGTTGGTGGTGCGCCAGACGCCGCCGAGCGCGGTCGTGCCTTCGAAGTAGCTGCTCATGTAGCCGACGCCGGCGACGAGCGTGTTGTTCGAAGCATCCGTGGGATCGAAGTCGAGGTCGGCGATCGCGAGATCCGTCGCCGTGTCGATCTGCGGTGTCCACGTGGGGTTGACGGCCGTGGCGTTGTCCGTGCGCCAGATGCCGCCGTGCACGCCGCCGACGTAGCAGATGTTCGCGTTGGTCGGGTGACAGGCCACGCTGTGCAGCGCACCGGCAACAGCCCGATTGATGACCGTGGCGCCCTCGACCTGACCGTTGTTGATCGGTCGCGGCCCCTGCGGGGCCCAGGCTCCGCCGGCGTTGACGCCTGCTCCTGCGGGCTGCGCCATGAGCGCGACGGCAGCGAGAAGCACTGCGAGCGCGAAGAAGCGCGGAGACGTGCGTAGTGTGGACATGTCGATCCCTCCCAACCCCGCCGCGGTCGGCGGCCTCAGATCCAGCGCGTACAATACTCGTATCGCCACGGATCCAGAACCCCCCTGCCCAACACCATGCGTACGGTTCCCTACCTCTGCTTCACCCTCGTGCTGATCGGCGTCGCGCTGTTCCTGTACGACCGCCTACGGTCCGACGGAGCGCGCACCGGCAGGGACGCGCCGGACGAGCCCCTCCGCCCCCGTCTCGAGCGCCTCGAATCACGTGTGGCGGCCCTCGTACGGAGACTCGAGCAGAGAACCGGCACGACGGATACCAGGGGGCCGCGTACCGCGCGCAGGGTCGCCGACCCCCGCCTGCACGCGGCGGCCCCATCCGCGGCCCCCAGCGATGCGACCGTGGCCCGCTGGAAGGCGGGCCTGCAGACACTCCAGGCGGATCGGCTGAAGGAAGACGAGCGCCGCTACGTCGAACGCCGCCTGCGTGAGCTGGAGGCCGACTGGACGGCAACGGAGCACGCCGCCGCCACGCAGATCGTGCTGGAGTACCTGCGTGCGAGGGCGACGGCGTTCCGTCGTATCCAGAAGCAGCACCTCGATCCCACGGCCGGGCAGGTGATCTACGACGAGATCACACGCACGCACCAAGCCCGCTTGCTGGAAGCTATCGAGGACGACGGCAAGGCGCGGGCCATCTGCAACGCCCTGCTGCCGCTACGAGACTAGTCACTCGCTCTCGCGCTTGATCGCCATCTCCCAATACGCGCGTGCCTTGTCGACGGCAAGGCGCAGCAGCGAGCCCTCCTGGTAGCGACCGTCCTGCTGACGCACGCCGGCTTCGCGCCCCGTGAAGAGCGCCATCGCCTCCTGGATGGAGTCCACGGCGTAGATGTGGAAGCGCTCGTGTACGCAAGCCTCGACGACGTCGGAGCGCAGCATGAGCTCGCCGACGTTCGAACGCGGGATGAGCACGCCCTGCGTGCCGGTGAGCTCGCAGCAGTCGAGACAGGCGTCGAAGAAGCCCTCGATCTTCTCGTTGACCGCCCCGATCGGCAGGATGTTGCCCACCTGGTCGATGGCGCCCGTCATCGCGAGATCCTGGCGCAGCGGGACGTCCGTCAGGGCGCTGATGAGGCAGCACATCTCGGCGCCCGAAGCGGAGTCCCCGTCGATGCCGCCGTAGCTCTGCTCGAAGGCGACGGATGCGCTGAACGCCAACGGGTGCTCCGTGCGTAGCAGATAGCGCAGCAGGCCGCCCAGGATGTAGAAGCCCTTGGTGTGGATCGCGCCGCTCAGCTCGGCCTCACGCTCGATGCTGATGGTGCCTGCGGAACCGGCACCGATCGTCGCGGTGATGCGGTTGGGGAAGCCGTACGTGAGTGCGCCGGCCGTCATGACCGCAAGGCCGTTGACCTCGCCGACGCGCTTGCCCTGGGTGTTGACGCGGATCGTCCCCTTGGCGATCAGGTGGCGGAAGCGCCTGGCCGGCAAGTCCGCGCGCTTCTTCGTGCGGCGCACGGCGGCCGTCACGTGCTTCGCCGCGACGATGGGCTCGGCGTCCTTTCCAGCCAGGTACGCCGCCTCGCGGGCCAGGTCGGCCAGGCGACCGAAGCGCGCAGTCATCCTGCCGTCCTCGGAAGCGATGCGCGCGCCGTGCTCGCAGAGTGCGGCGACCGCCGTGCGGTCGAGGGCAGGCAGCTTCTCCTGCCTGACGATCGAGGTGAGCACGCTCGCGTAGAAGCCCAGGCTCTGGGCGTCGCGCGGCAGGGTGCTGTCGAAGTCCGACAGCACCTTGAAGTGGTCGCGGAAGTCGGGGTCGAGCGCGTCGAGCATGTAGTAAAGCCGCGCGTCGCCCAGCATGATGATCTTGAGGTTCACGGGAATCGGCTCGGGCTTCAGCGCGGGCACCTGCCACGGCAGCGGCATGTCCGGCGGCGCCAACTCGATGCGGCCGCTGCGCAGCGTGCGGATGAGGGCCTTCCAAACGCCGGGCTCGGATAGCGCGTCGCGCCCTTCGACCACGAGGTAGCCCCCGTCGCTGCGCAGCAGCGAGCCACCTCGGATCATCATCTGCGGTGCGTAGACGTCGTCTTCGGGATCGAGCGAGCGATCGATCATTCCTAGCAGGGCCTGGACCGACGGAGCATGCTCGACGATGACCGGACACTCCTCGTCGCCCTTGTGCTTCAGCACCACGTTGACGCGGTAGCGCTCGGCGAACCCACCGCCCTCACCGAGCTCGCCGAGGCGTCGCGTGAGCACGTCCTGCACGACGTCGTCGAGGAAGGCGCGCACGTCGGCGCCGTCGAACTCCTTGCGGATCGACCGGAGCGCGCCTTCGAGCAGCGCTTGGGCCTCCTGCTCGATCAGGGCATTGAGCGCCTCCACGCGCTTGCCCTGGATCTGCTGCATCACGTCGCCGACGCCCTGCATGCGCTTGGTGAACTGGCGGATCTTCTCGCCGAGCGCCTTGATGTCTTCGTCGCTCAGCTTGCCCTCGCGGCGCAGCGACTCCATGCGCTCGGGCGGCGCAGGCTCGCCGTCGATGAGCGGCACGATGATCTGCCGGGACACCGGTCCGACCTGGACCATGATCATCGTCAGACCGGCCTCGCGCAGCTCCTCTTCGAAGGGGCGCGCGACCTCCTTCATGTCATCGCCGGCCTGGCGCTCGATATCGCCGGAGCGCGTCTTGACGACGTCCGACGTAAGGCCCTCCGCCAGTTCCTCACGCACGAAGTGGATGAAGGCATCCATGCGTCGGCGGAACACTTCACCCTGCCCGCGCGGCAGCGTCAGCAGGCGCGGTCGATCGGCCTGGGCGAAGTTGTAGACGTACGCACGGTCGGGGGGCAGCGGGCAGCCGGGACGAATGATCTCGAGCAGACGCCGGACGAGGGTGGCGCGACCGGTGCCCGTGATGCCCCGCACGAAGACGTTCTGCCCGGGCGCGGTCGTCTCGAGACCGAAGCGCAGGGCCTCGACGGCGACGTCCTGTCCGACGATCCCCTCGGCGGGCGCGACCTCGTCCGTCGTCTCGAACTCGAACTGCGCGGGATCACAGCGCCAACGCAGCATGCCCTCATCGAGCGGCCGAAGGGCACCGGGGACACCGGCGGAAGAAGGGGGCAACGAAGCGCTCATGAGAGGTCTCCTGGTGCTGAGGCATTGGACGCCCGCCGCCCTGAACGATCAAGGACGGACACGGCGCGCGCGGCATTCCGGCGGAATCAGCCCGCCTGCGCCCACGGAGAACCCGGTCAGGCCCCAGTCCAGCAGCCCGTCCAGCGTCCACGCGCCGGCCACCACCTGACGACCCAGAAGCATGAGCGTGGGCCCGTACATGCGGACGTCGGCTCGCGGACGGCTCACGACCAGTCGTAGAAGCCCTGGCCGCTCTTCTTGCCGAGCTTGCCGTCGGCCACCATGTCCTTGAGCAGCTGCGGCGGCTGGAAGCGGCGATCGTCGAGCACGTTGGCCAGATGTTCGGCGATGCCCAGCCGCACGTCGAGCCCGACGAGATCCGTCAGCTTCAGCGGTCCCATCGGGTGCCGGTAGCCCAGCTCG
>JAHEIK010000270.1 GCA_024639415.1 Planctomycetota bacterium | reverse complement strand
GATCGAGGCTTCTGCGCCCATGGCCTGGAGTCCGGCCACGAGTACGGCGACCCGGTCGCTCTCCTTGCGGCGGGTGTGGCCGACCCCGGTGAGTCGCGTCTCGCCTTCGGAGGCGGCTGCGAGCACGCCGGCGAGGAACACGAGGTCGGTGCAGTCGCGCAGATCGAGAGGCTCGCGGGCGGGTCGCGCCAACTCCTCGATCACCCAGGAGACCGCCGCATCCGGCTGTCCGCTGCCGGCGGCGAGCCCGGGGATGTCCACCTCACCGCCGGTGAGCGCGGCGGCCACGCGCCAGCAGGCGGCGGCCGACGCATCGGCCTCCACGACGATGCCGTCGGAGCCGGGCACCTGGGCCGGAACGTGGACGCGCGTCTCGGACGCCTCGACTTCGATCCCGAACATGCGCAGCACGTGCTCGGTCACACGCACGTAGGCGCGCGACGGCGCGCCGGCCGCCAGCTCTACCGTGATGCCGCCCATCCGCGGCGCCAGCAGCAGGAGCGCGGAGGCGTACTGGCTCGAGCGCGCAATGTCCACCCGCACGGTCCGCCCGCCCGCGAGTCCTCCCCCCAGCACGCGTACCGCTCCGCTGGAGCGCTGCTTGATGCGGGCTCCGAGCTTCTCGAGCGTCCGTAGCAGCACCGCATGCGGCCTGCGCATCAGCACGGGCCGCCCCCGGACGAGGGTGCGGGCGCCGGCGGGCCGCAGCGCGGCCAGCGCGATGGAAAAGCGGAAGCCCGTGCCGTTCTCCCCGAGATCCAGGGCGAGCGATGCCCGCGAGGTCCCGAGCGCCCCGTCCTCCCAGCGTCCCAGGGCGGCCGTCGCGGCGGCAAAGCGCTGCACGTCCTCCCCCGGGGGGAGCAAGCCGGCCGCGGGCTCCACGCGCACCGGCTGGTCGCACAGGGCCGCGAGCGCGAGGGCGCGCTGCTGGATGGACTTGGAGGGCGGCACCGCGAAGGTGCCGCTCAGCGGCCGGTCGGCAGTCGGTACGGCGAAATCCATCAGCGTTTCTCATGCGGCCTTGGGCAGGGTCGCGCAGGCACGTCGGTATCATCCTGCACTTCTGCGGAAGCGCCGCGCTTCCCGACAGCGTACGTGCCCACACGAGGAGCCCGCATGACGTCCACGATCGCCACAACCGACCTTGACGGCCTCGAGCTCGTCCGCCGCGGCAAGGTCCGCGACTGCTACGCCGTCGGCGATGACCTGCTGCTGGTCGCTACCGACCGCCTGAGCGCCTACGACGTCGTCCTCTCGCCCCCCATTCCGGACAAGGGTGCGGTCCTGACGAGCCTGTCGCTGTTCTGGTTCGAGCAGCTCGAGCCGCTGGTGCCGAACCACCTGATCACGGCCGACGTCGACGAGATGCCGGAAGCCGTCCGGGTCCACGCCGACGTGCTGCGTGGACGCAGCATGCTCGTGAAGCGCCTGGACATGGTCCCGGTGGAGTGCGTCGCACGCGGCTACCTCGTGGGCAGCGGCTGGAAGGACTACCAGCGCACCGGGGCCGTCTGCGGCCACAAGCTCGAGCAGGGGCTGCCCCTCGCCGTCAAGCTCGACCCGCCGATCTTCACGCCCGCCACGAAGGCCGAGGTCGGCGACCACGACGAGAACATCGACATGGCGCGCACGATCGAGATCATCGGCGAGGAGAAGGCGCGCACCCTCGAGGCGCTCACGCTCCAGGTCTACGACCGCGCCCGTGAGATCGCAGCCGAGCGCGGCGTGATCATCGCCGACACGAAGTTCGAGTTCGGCTACGACGCCGAGGGCACGCTCACCATCGGCGACGAGGTCCTCACGGCCGACTCGTCCCGCTTCTGGGACGCCACGAAGTACGCGGAAGGACAAGACCAGGAGTCGTTCGACAAGCAGCTCGTGCGCGACTGGCTCGATACGCAGGGTTGGGATCACAGCCCGCCCGCTCCGCTCATCGCGGAAGAGATCGTCGCGAAGACGACGGCCACCTACCGCGAGATCCACCGGCGCATCACCGGTCGCGACCTCTGAGCCAGGCGCTCGGATAGGCCACGTAGTTCCAACGACGAGCGAAGGCGAGAGCACGGAGAGCGGACCATGGCGCGACGCATCAAGAGCCCTGACGACGACAAGCCCAAGAAGAAGAAGAAGCGGGCGACCAAGAGGAAGGCCGACAGCACGTCGACCGAGGTCGACGTACGCAAGCCGCTCGTGGCCGTCGTCATGGGGAGCGACAGCGACTACCCGGTCGTTGCGAGCTGCATCGAGACACTCGAGGAGTTCGACATCCCCTACGAGGCCCGCGTGATCTCGGCCCACAGGACGCCGGAGAAGGCGCACAAGTTCGCCAGTACCGCCCGCCTCAAGGGCTTCCAGGTGGTCATCGCCGCCGCCGGCGGCGCTGCGCACCTGGCGGGCGTCATGGCCAGCCTCACGACGCTGCCCGTCATCGGCATCCCGATCCAGACGGCCACCTTGGGTGGAGCCGACTCGCTCTACTCGACGGTGCAGATGCCGGGCGGCGTGCCCGTGGCCACCGTGGCCATCGGGGAGGCGGGTGCGATGAACGCAGCCCTGCTCGCCGCCGAGATCCTCGCACTGAGCGACGAGACGCTCCACGATCGCCTGCAGGCCTTCCGCGCTGCGATGCGCCGCAAGGTGGCGCAGAAGAACGCCCGCCTGCGCGAGATGATCGCGAACCCGTAGGCGGTGGCCCCAGGCGCGCGGACGGAAGCGAAACCACAGAGAACACAGAGGACACGGAGCGGGTCCTTCCGGACATTCGCCGCACGTCTTCATCCCTGGCATTCGCCTCCGCAGAGCAACCGGATGTCTGGGGATGCGCTCGCGCACGGGTCATCCGGCGGCGCATCGAAGTCAGGGGAAGAAGGCACGAAGGGCAGCTACCGCATCACGGGCTGCGCTCCGTGGCCTCTGTGTTCTCTGTGGTTCGTCTTCTTCTTCCGCCTTGGCACCCTGCGTGCCTGCTGTCGTAGGATTCGCGGATGCGACCCGAAGACTTCACCGTTCCCGAACCGCCCGTCACACCCCTGCGCTGGCAGGGCTCCTGGCGCGACGGGCACCTGCGGCTCCTCGACCAGACCCGCCTCCCCCGCCATGAGACGTGGCTCGAGCACCACACAGCCGAGACGGTGATCGACGACATCCAGCGCCTCGCCGTGCGCGGCGCACCGGCCATCGGCATCGCGGGCGCCTACGCCCTCGTCCTGGCTGCACGCGGCGTGCTCGCAGGTGACGCCACGCTCTCGCGCCCGGAGTTTCTCAGCCGGCTCGGGGTGGCGGCGCAGCCCATCGCGGACGCGCGCCCGACGGCAGTCAATCTGCCCGCGGCGATCGAGCGCCACCTGCGCCTCGCAGACGAAGCGCCCGGTTCGCCCGAGCAGATCGCCGCAGCCCTGCTCGCCGCGGCCGAGGGGTTGGATCGCTACGAGCTGGCGGCGTGCGCTGCGATTGGCCGGTACGGGGCAGCCTGGCTGCAGGGCCGTCACCGCCTGCTCACCCACTGCAACGCGGGCGCCCTGGTGACGACCGGCATCGGCACGGCGCTGGCCCCGATCTACGTCTTGCACGCTTCGGGCGAGGAGGTATTCGTCTACGCCGACGAGAGCCGTCCGCTGCTGCAGGGCTTGCGCCTGACGGCCTACGAACTGGCCAAGGCGGGCGTCCCGCACGCGGTCCAAGCCGACAGCGCGGCGGCGGGCTTGATGCGCCGGGGCGGTGTGGACGCGGTGATCGTGGGCGCCGATCGGGTCTGCGCCAACGGAGACGTCGTGAACAAGGTCGGCACCTACAGCGTCGCGCTGGCCGCTCAGCGCCACGACGTCCCCTTCGTGGTCGCCGCCCCCCTCAGCACACTCGACGCCACCACAGCCGGAGGCGACGACGTGCCCATCGAGGACAGGCCCGCCGACGCCCGGGCGTATCTCGTGCCCGAGGCCGTGCCGGCTGCGCTCGAGGCCCATGCACCGGCCTTCGACGTCACCCCGGCAGCGCTGGTGTCGGCCCTGGTCAGCGAGGTCGGCGTGGTCGAGAAGCCTGACAAATACCTACTGAAAGCCTGGGCCGAGCAGGCGAGAGCCCTACAGACTGCGGACGACGCCGGACGATAAGAGCGCTGCCTTCCCGCCGATGCGGGACAGGGATGGTCTGGAAGCTCCATGTCGGTCAAGGGCAGTCTCGAATCCGTAGGTCTGGAGGATCTCCTTCAGGCGGATCTGGCGTCGGAAGGCGGCGGCAAGCTCACACTGCGTCACGGCCCGCACCATGCGGCCCTCTATCTCACGCCCGACGGCATGTACGTCAAGCATCCCGACCTGATGCTGCCCGAGCTGCTTGTCGAGGCCTTCATCGCCCGGGGCCTGCTCGATAGCGAGGCCGTCGTCGACGCCCGTCGCAGGCACCTCCACGGCATCCGCCTCCTTGACGAGCTCGTCCGCTCCGGCGCCCTGCCGGAAGCCGAGTACATGGAAGTCCTGGCCGCGGAGGTCGAGGACACCGTTCTCGACATGATGCTCTGGGAAGAGGGTGTGTTCCGCTTCGGCCGTGAGCCGTTCGTGCCCGCGTCCATGGGCCTGCTCGCACGCATCTGCGTCGATCCCCGCGGCGTCGCCGAGCGCGCCATGGAGCGCCTCGAGGAGCGCCGCAGCATCGGTGACCTGCTTGGCAACCACGCCCTGCTGTTCGTCAGCGAGCAGGGTGAGGTGCCGCCTCCGCTCGACGATCGCGACCCCATCCACCAGGTCTACGACCGGCTGGACGGGAAGATGACCGTGCACGAGATCGCCCTGCGCATGGGTCGCAGCCGATTCACCGTGCTCGTGGCGCTGCGCCGCCTTGCGGAGGCCGGCCTGGCCCGGCCTGCGGAGGGCATGGAGCTCACCGAAGTCGCCAACCAGCATGCGAGCGAAGGTCGCATCACGATCGCACGCAACCTGGTCCTGCAGTGGGTCGAGCGCGAACCCGATCAGCCCGCACCGCTCCTCAAGTTGGCCGAGCTCGCCGCGGACGCCCGCGACCAGGACGGCGAACTCGACGCCCTGTGCGCACTGGGCCACCTGCACATCCGGCTGGGCAACCCCGACCGCGGGCTCGAGGTCTTCACGCAGGCCATGGACAAGGCTCCGGCCGACGACGTCGTGCTTGCGGGTATGCGTGTGGCCGCCCAGGCCGCCGGCGACAACGACGCCTTGCTGGACAGCACCCTGCTGACGGCCCAGACCAAGTTGGACGAGGGCCAAGCCGACGAGGCGCTGGCTCTGATCGCCCCCCTGCGTGAGACGCATGCGGCGGACATGGCCGTCCATCTCCTGCACGCACGCGCCTTGGTCCAGGCCGAGAAGCGCGCGGAGTTCTTCCAGCACGCCGAGGCCGTGGGCCGCGTGCTCGCAAACGAAGGCTGCCACACGAACGTGGACCGGGAGGCGGTGGAGTTCTTCCGCGAGACGATCACCCATCTGGCTCCGGACCGCGGCGACCTGCTCGAGCGCTTCCGCTCGATCTACGACGCGCGCCGCAGCCAACGGATCCGTGTCGCGCTCGTCCTCGGCTTGTTGTGTGTTCTCGCCGGTGTGGGCTTCTTCCTGTGGCCGGCCTCGGCCTCGTCACTGCTCGATGAGGCCCAGGAAGCAGCGAACGACGGAGAGCCTGAGCGGGCACGCGAGATCATCAGCGACCTCGTGCAGCGCTACCCCGAGTCGGCGGAAGCCGAGGAGGCGATCCTCCTCCAGCGACGCCTGTTCCCGATTCGCCAGACCGCACCGCGCCGCGTCGAAGCCGCTCGCAAGCTTCGCGCCGCGATCGACGAGATGATGCCGGCCTTCTCG
>JAHEIK010000269.1 GCA_024639415.1 Planctomycetota bacterium | reverse complement strand
GCCGGGCGGCTACGGGTACACGGACGCCAAGGGCAAGTACGAGATCAAGGGCCTGGGAGGCGGCGCGTACACGATCACGGCCTACGTCGCGGGCACGTCGATCGCCGAGCAGGTGGACCTCCAGCCGGGCGAGCGACGCTCGCTCGACCTCGTGAAGCAGCCGCCCGGCTCGCTGCACATCACCGTGGTGGACGAGAAGGACAACCCGATCGCCGACGCGCGCCCCAACCTGCAGACGGCCACGGGCGGCTACATCGGCGTCAACACGAGCGCCATGCGCAAGGACGGTCTCCTCGGCGAGCGCTACGACTGGCGTGCGCTCTACAACACCAACGAACAGGGCGTGCTCGTCCGCCATCACGTGCCCCCCGGCCTCGTGACGGTCTACGCCACCAAGAGCGGCTACTCGATGACGGGGGAGCGCCCCCGGGTCGAGGTGGCCTCCGGCCGCATGGTGGAGGTCGTGATCCGGCTGCGCAAGCGGGGCGCACGTCCTCCGGCGCCGGCGCCGATGCCCGGTCGCCGATAAGCCTGGCTTATCGTAGACTCGTGCGGGGTCACTCGCTCCCGGGAGTCCGTGCTTTGGAGATCCGTCAGCTCCAGTCGTTTCGTGCGGTCGTGCGCGAAGGTTCGTTCACCGCCGCCGCGAAGAAGCTGCACATGACGCAGCCTGCCGTGAGCCTGCACATCAAGGCTCTCGAAGAACAGTTGGGCGCACGGCTGCTCGATCGCGACGGGCGCGGGGTGCGCCTCACGCCGGCGGGCAGCGTGCTGCTGGAGGCCGCCGACGCCGCCCTGGCGAGCCTGCAGGAAGCCTCGCGTCGCATCGACGAACTGCAGGCCCCCGAGCGCGGCACGGTGGTCCTCGCCTGCGGCGACACGGTCGCCCTGCACCTGCTCCCGCCGGTGCTCACCCGCTTCCGCAAGAGCTTCCCCCTCGCGGACGTCACGATCCGCAACGAAGGCTCGCGGGCGATTCTCGACCTGCTCCTGAGCCGCGAGGCCGACCTGGGGATCGTCACGCGCCCGCCGTGGCTCGATCCCGCGCTGTGGTCGCGCATCCTCCTCGAGGACCCGCTGGTCCTCGTCCTGCCGAAGAAGCACCCCCTGGCCGCGAAGAAGCGGCTGGCCCTGCGCGACCTGCAAGGCGAGGCGTCCGTGATGCTCGCCAAGCCCGCCGAGACCCGCGCGCTGATCGACCGCAACCTGCGCGCCAGCGGCGTGGAGCTGACGCTGGTCATGGAGTCCAGCAACCTGGAGGTCGTCAAGACCTACGTGGCGGGCGGCCTCGGGCTGTCGATCGTCCCCGAGATGGCCCTGACCGGCACGGACCGCCGCCGGCTGGAGGTCCGCAGCCTGCCGGGCTCCTTCCCGGCCCGCCGCGTGGCGGTCGTCCGGCGCAAGGACCGCAGTCCGGGCCTGCTCACGACCGGCCTCCTGAAGCTCCTCGCGGAGCATTTTGCTGCGCAGTCCAGTTGAAACCCACGCGGCTCCCCGGCATCTAGACCTAGGAGCCGAAGCATCGGCCGCCGCGGTCGCTGTATGCTGCGCGCACCTGACTCAGGGGGCCCCCCCGGGGCCCGCGCGTACCCGCTGGAGCGATCTTGACGCCTGATGCCCCCCACCCGGCTCTGCTGGACCCGGACCTGCTGCTGGAACGCTACGGCGAGCGCATCTATCGCGTTGCCCGGCGCATGACCAACAGCGACGCGGACGCAGAAGACGTGATGCAGAACACCTTGATCAAGATCATCAGGAAGGCGGACTCCTATCGCGGGGAGTCCGATCCGATGGGCTGGATCTACCGCATCACGCTCAACGAGGCTCGCGAGCTGCACCGCAAGCGCAAGCGGCGGCCGGCTGTGAGCCTGGACGCGCTCCCCGTGGACTTCGACGAGACGCAGCACGCCGTCGGGGTCTCCGACATCGCCGGACGGCCCGATCGGGCGGCCATGGCAGGCGAGATCGACGAGCGCATCCGGCAGGCCATCGAGGAGTTGCCGGACGGCTACCGCGAGGCCGTCGTCCTGTTCGACCTCGAAGGGGTGCCCTACGCCGAGGCCGCCCAGTTGATGGGCCTGAGCCTCGGCGGCTTCAAGACACGGCTGCACCGCGCTCGCCTGCACCTGAGAGCGGTGCTCGAGACGTTCTGGAAGCAGCACGACGAGAGTGCAAAAGACGAGTCGGCTCCGGCCGCGGGAGACGACGCATGAACCTCTGCCGCGAAGTCGCTGAGAAGTTGCTGAAGTTCCGAGACGGAGAGCTCGCCGAGATCGAGGAGCCCTTCATCCGCGAGCACCTCCAGTACTGCCCCTCCTGCCTCGACCTGCTCAACGGGTACGACGAGGTCTGCGATGTCCTGCACCGGCTCAAGCCGGTGGGCATGCCCCCCGGCATCATGGACCGCTGCAAGGAGAAGATGCGCCGGGTGCTGGCAGGCGAGGACCCGCTCGAGGACGACCTGGGCTCCTGTTGCGAGTGAGCAACGGGTAAGGCGGGGCCTAGCAGCCCGGAATCCGTTCCGCCCCTGCCCCAGCGGACCGATCATGGCCGCATGAAGATCCTGCTCACCGGTGCCGGCGGTCAGATCGGCACGGACATGCTCCCGATCCTCGTCAGCCGCGGCGACGAAGTCCTCGCCTTCGATCTCGCTCCGCGACCGGACACCTGTCCGCCCGAAGTCGAGTGGCTGCGTGGTGACATTACGTACGCCGCAGAGGTGAACACCGCGGTCGAGCGCTTCCAGCCGGATCGCATCTTCCACCTCGCTGCGATCCTGTCGGCGGTCGGTGAGAGCGTCCCGCACCGCGCGTGGCGCGTCAACATGGACGGCACCCGCAACGTGCTCGAAGCCGCGCGCATCTTCGGCGTCGACCAGGTCTTCTACACCAGCACGATCGCCGCCTTCGGCCCCGGACTGGACCAGCCTGTGGGCGACCACGTGCCGCTGCGCCCGACGACCATGTACGGCCTCACGAAGGTGGCCGGCGAGTTGCTGGGCGAGTACTACGAGCACACGTGGGGCATCGACTTCCGCGGTGTGCGCTTCCCCGGACTCATCAACGCCGGCATCCCCGGCGGCGGCACGAGCGACTACGCGCTCTTCATGTACGTGGACGGCATGCGCGACGGCCGCTACGAGTCGTTCTGCACGCCCGAGGCGAAGATCCCGTTCATGTACATGCCCGACGCCATTCGCGCGACCCTCGAGCTCTCGGACGCGCCGAAGGAGAAGCTGGGCCAGTCCATCTACAACATCGCTGCGATGTCGCCGTCCGCCGACGAGATCGCCGACGCCGTACGGGCACGCATCCCGGGGGTCGAGCTGACCTTCGCTCCGGATCCCTTGCGCCAGGCGATCCTGGACTCATGGCCGGACGCGCTGGACGACAGCAACGCGCGCCGCGACTGGGGCTGGTCGCACGAGTTCGACCTCGAGGCGATGAGCGACGATCTGATGCCGAAGATCCGGGCGCTCATCGGCGACCCCGGCGTTCCGGCGTAGGGGCGGCATACATTGCCGCCCATCCGGGCGGGGGCCAAGACGTGCGGCTCGCAGGGCGGGTATGTAACCCGGGGCGGGTATGTAACCCGGGGCGGGTATGTAACCCGCCCCTACATCCCCGCCGGTCATTTCTTGAAGAAGAGCAGCGCGGCCAGGCCCACGAGGACGAAGGCGAAGACCTTGCGGATGACGGCCGAAGGCAGCACGTCGGCCAGCCACGAGCCCAGGAAGGGGCCGATCACCGCGCCGATCGCCAGGAAGCCGGCGATCTTCCAGTCGATGTGACCGCGCCCCCCGCGCTGCCACATGGCGATCAGCATCGCCGGCACGATGACGGCTACGGCCGTACCGGACGCCATCTTGATGTCCATGCTCTTCACGAAGACGAGCGCCGGGACGACGAGGAAGCCCCCGCCCAGCCCCAACATGCTGCCGAGGGTCCCGGCCGTGAAGCCGATCAAGATCAACAGGGCGATGTCCATGGCCTGCCTCCAGCCACCTCGGCTCCGGCGAACCATACCACCGGGACGAAACACCCCACTGTGGCCGTCCAACGGATGGGCGGGGCTATGCTGGCTACCGTCCACAGGGCGGGCAGGGGCTGATTCGGCCGGCGTCTACCGCCTCCATTCCGACGGCGGAAGGCGGGAGGCTCCATGCGTGTACCCCAGATGGCGGTGCGGATCTTCGTTCTCACAGGCACCCTGGCGCTCCTGGGCGGAGAGGCGCAGGCCGACGACTGCCACTGTGATCACAACGCGGGCTACCGCACGGCACGTGGCTGTACGCCGGTCATCCGCAGCGGCGCAGGCACCTACTCCTACCGCGACCCGTGCCACACCTCGACGCGCTACGTCATTCCGCGCCACCGCCACCTCCGCGGCCGCACTGGCTGCCGCCCGCGCTCGTACGGCACGCCGTGGTCCGTCTTGCGCCGCTACCTGCCCACCGGACGCGACGAGATTCGGCGCCTGCACGTGCGCAACTACTTCCTCCGCCGCTACCCGTTCGCCCTCGCCCCCGAGGCCGACGCGAGCCTGGCCCACGTGGACACGCTGCTGGCCATCGGCGGCGACGACGCGCAGCACCCGCGCAAGCTCGACCGCGCCGGGCGCCTCGATCGCGGCACCGCCCGCTACTTCGTGCGCGACTACGACGGGGCGCGCGCGGACTTCGACGCGGTCCTGAAGGAGGCGCCCAAGGAGCACCGAGCCCGCTGGGGCCTGCTCTTCGTGGCCGTATGCAAGAACGAGTGGAAGACCGCCGCGGCCGAGCTCGGCACGCTGGCCAAGGCGGGCGAGCTACGCCGCGACGATCGCGCCGCGTTCGGCGGCACGATGGAAGACGCGACCATCGTCCCGAGCGTGATCAAGGGCCTACGCGAGTACGCCGGCTACGCGACCGGTGACAGCGACGCGCATCTCGTGACGGCCTGGGCCCTTGCGTATCAGGGCGACCGGAAGGCGGCGCGCACCTACGTCCGCATCGCCAAGCGCGGCAAGGCGAGCCATCCGGCGGTCAAGGCCCTGGATGCGCTGCTGAAGCCCGCGCCGCAGCCGGCGCCCGCGCAGACTCCGGCGCAGACCCCGGCAGATGCGCCGGCCAAGGTCGAGGAGACGGAGCGGGCGCCCAAGGTGCAGCTGCACCGCGAGGTCGCCAGCATCCGGTGAGGGCGTCCCCTACGGTGTCGCGACGACGCGCTTGCTGGGGCGGTCACGCCACCAGGCGTAGGTCCCGGCCAGCAGGACGGCCGCCTCGATGGCGTAGAAGATGGCCAGCCCGCGGATGATTCCGCTGGTGAAGCCGTAGCTGTGCAGGCCGACGCCGAGGTGGTTCACGTGCCACCACGAGAAGGCCACGATGATGCCGCCGAAGATCGCGCCCTGGTTGACGCCGAACATCTTGAACAGCCCGCCCATGCGGCCGTGCAGGATCGCGAGCTGGGCGATGCAGATCAGCAGCGCGCCGTTCTCCTTGGGATCCCAGCCCCAGAAGCGGCCCCACGAGTCGTTCGCCCAGATGCCGCCGAGGATCGTCCCGACGAGCGAGAAGAGCAGTGCGAAGCACAGCACGCCGTAGGTCATCTTGCCCACGTTGCGATAGAACGCCTGGTCGTTGCTCTTGAAGCGGAACACCTTGCCGAGCACGTACACGTGCGCGATCAGCGCGGCGAGCAGGCCCGCGCAGTAGCCGATCGAGATGCACGTCACGTGCAGCGCCAGCCAGAAGTTCGTGTCGAGGACGGCCGGCAGCGTCGGCATGGTGTCGGTGCCGTGGAGCACCTCGTAGCGGCCCGCGATGAACAGACCGAGCCAGCCGACGATCGGCG
>JAHEIK010000268.1 GCA_024639415.1 Planctomycetota bacterium | reverse complement strand
GGCGGGGACTCCGAACACGAGATCACGGACGTGCGCCGCACGGCCCCCGCGGCCACCGGCGCGCAGCCCGTCTCGTGGGGCTACCGCCTGCCCGACGGGTGGGAAGCGCTGCCGCCCGCGGCGATGCGCGAGCTCGGCTTCAAGGTCGCCGGCAACGAGGACGCGCTCTGCACCTTCTCGATCCTCCCCGGCACGGGCGGGGGGCTCGCGGCCAACGTGAACCGCTGGCGCAAGCAGATGTCGCTCGAGCCCATGACCGAGGAGCAGATCGCGGAGCTGCCCCGCCGGAACTTCCTCGGCGAGCAGGCCGTGGAGCTCGACCTCGAGGGCCGCTACGTCGGCATGGGCGGCGGCAAGCCGATCGAGCAGGCCCGCATGTTCGGCCTGGTCGTCGTGGTGGAGCAGGCGTCGGCCTTCCTGAAGATGGTCGGCCCCGCGGACGTGATCGCGGCCGAGCGCAAGAGCTTCGATCGCCTGCAGCTCTCGCTCACGCCTCCCGGCGTGCCCAGCGGCGAGATGCCGCCGGGGCACCCGCCGACCGGACCGGCCGCGCCGGCCGCCGGGCCGATGGGTGAGCTGCCCCCCGGACATCCGCCGATGGGCCCGTCGAGTCCGGCACCGGCCCGGGCGTCGCGCCTCAAGTGGCAGGCCCCCGAGGGGTGGGTGCAGCAGGCGCCCAGGCAGATGCGCGAGGTGACCTTCCGACCCGCCGGCGCCACCGAGGCCGAGTGCTATATCTCGATCCTCGGCGGCATGGGCGGCGGGATGGCCGCCAACATCAACCGCTGGCGCCAGCAGATGGGCCAGGAGGCCCTCAGCGACGCGGAGATCGCCGCCCTGCCCACCGCGGACGTGCTGGGCGGCAAGGGCGTGTTCGTCGCCGTCACCGAGGGTGACTTCAGCGGCGACTCCGGCGAGGAGGTCGAGGGCGCCGCGCTGCTCGGCTTCATCCTCGAGCGGCCCAGCGACTGGGTGTTCGTGAAGATGCGCGGACCGGCCGCGGACGTCCTGCCCGAGCAGGGGAACTTCGAAGCCTTCTGCAAGTCGTTGAGCGAGTAGGAGCACCGACCACGATGCCCGCACCGAGCAAGCCCGTGAGCCTCGTCGAGAGGTTCATCAACTTCCTGAGCTCGTTCGGCCTCGCCGCCGTACTGCTCATCCTTCTCCTCATCCTCACCTGGATGGGCACGCTGCAGCAGCAGTACGACACCATCTACGAGGTGCAGGAGCGGTACTTCCGATCCGCCTTCCTCGTCCACTACGTCGGCGGCAAGTACCCCATCCCGCTCGTCGGTGGCTACGTGCTGCTTCCGTTGCTCGCCCTGAACCTCTTCTTCGGCGGCCTGATGCGCATGCGCAAGGGCGCGTCGACCCTCGGCGTGTTCGTCATCCACATCGGCATCGTCATCCTCTTCGCAGGCAGCTTCGTGGAAGACATGCTGTCCACCAAGGGCGCCATGCAGGTGTGGGAGCCGCGCCCCGGCGACACCCGGGACACCGCGGGCAGCTTCCAGAGCTACGAGGAGTGGGAGGTCGCCGTGATCCGGCCGGACGCGGACGGAAGCACGACCGAGTTCGTGATCCCCCACGGCGAGTTCGACGGCCTCGGCGAGGACGACGAGGCACGCTGCTACTCGGCGGAGCTGCCCTTCGACGTGTTCCTCGGCGACTACATGGAGAACTCGAAGCTGTCGCGCAACCCGGTGGCCGCGCAGGGCGAGTCGCCCTACATCCTCGAACGGCAGGACGCCGTCACGAAGGAGCAGAAGGACGCCGGACGAGGCAACGCGGCGGGTCTGCGAGTCCGCCTGGTGGAGAAGGCCTCCGGCAAGGTCCACCGCGGCGTGCTCTGGGGCGGTCGCGGCGACACGTTCCGCACGACCCTGGCCGGACAGCCCTGGGGGGTCACGATCCGCAAGCGCTCGTGGGATCTGCCCTTCACCATCCACCTGACGAAGTTCATCCACGAGGTCCATCCCGGCACGGGCATGCCGCGACGGTACTCGAGCTACGTCACGATGACGCCCGACCCGGGCAGCTCGGCCTCCGAACGCGACGTCCACATCACGATGAACGAGCCGCTGCGCGAGGACAAGTACACCCTCTACCAGTCCGGCTGGGGCCCCCAGATGGGAGCCCCCGGGCGACGCATGCACTCGGTGTTCGCCGTCGTGCGCAACCCGTCCGACCAGGTGCCGCTCTACGCGTGCATCGTCATCGGCTTCGGCCTGCTCATCCACTTCGGACGCAAGCTCGTCCTCTACCTCAAGGCCGAAGCCCGCAAGCGGGCCGCCGCAGCTGCTGCAGGGAGCGCCTCATGAAACTCCTCTCCTCCTCCTCGCCGGCCCACGCGCGCGTTGCGCGGCGACGCCTCGCCTGGGCCCTGATTCTCACCTTCGTGGTCGGCCTGTTCGTGCCGGGACTCCTCGACGGAGCCACGCCTGCGCACGCGGCCGACGAAGGCACCGCCCCGCCCACGGCCGCCTCGGCCTGGCCGGAAGAGGTCGTCGAGACCTGGTCGAAGACACCCGTCCAGCAGGGCGGCCGGACGATGCCCCTGTACACCTGGGCGAACTACGCGCTCCTGCGCGTGAATCGGAAGAAGTCCTGCAAGACGCCCGCAGGCGTGAAGCTCGACCCGGTCGAGTGGATGCTGGACGTGCTCTTCCGCCCGGACGCGGCGCGGACCTACCAGTGCTTCCGGATCGAGACCGACGAGGTCCTGACCGCCATCGGGCTCGAGTTCGAGGGTCGCAAGAAGGCCGACCGGTACAGCTACGCCGAGCTGGCACCCGCGCGCATGAAGCTGTTCAACCTCGCGAGCCAGTACGGATCCAAGCCCGAGAAGGACCGCTCGCGCGTCGAAGGCGCCCTGGTCTCCCTGGCGCACGGCATCCGCGAGTTCGAAGGCCTCACGCACTATCTCGACTGGGCTCGCGAAGGCGTCGACGTCTCGCGCGCGAAGGCACTGGCCGAGCGCTTCGGCGGGCGCACGCAGGTCCCCGCCTCCGAGGCCCTGGTGCCGCTGGCGCCGGGGCTGTTCGAGGCCACGGCTGCCTTGATGGACGCCAGCCGCAAGCGCAACCCCCAGAACTCCATGTCCGCCGGTCCGGCGCTGCGCAAGGCGCTGGTGCCCTACGACGGCCTGGAGAGCATGCTCTCGGACTCCACGCTGCTCGCCCTCATGCCCCTGACGAAGAGCCAATTCGACGCGCTGCGGGCCCTCCACGAGAAGCGCCAGGCCCTCTCGGAGAACCCCGAGGAGTGGCTCAGCCCCTCCGACCTCCTGGCCCGCGTGGTGCTCTGGCCGAACCTCGAGGTCGCGCCCATCCACCTGGAGATGCTCGGCCTGCTCGAGAAGATGGCCGCAGATGCCGGCGATCCCGCGAGCTTCACCCAGCACAGCCGCGGCTTCCACAACCGCAGCAAGGAGCTCGCGACGGCGCTCGGCGAGTACACCGGGATCGAGTCCGAGGTCACCTACCTGCGCGCGAACCTGCTCGGCTGGGCCAAGCACTTCTTCCTGCTCGCCTTCGTGCTCGTGGCCCTGAGCTGGATGCTGCCCAACAAGTGGCTCGTTCGCGCTGCGTGGGCCATCACGGCCGCGTGCACCGTGCTCGTGGTGGTTGGCATCACCTGGCGCTGCATCCTGCGCGGGCGCCCGCCGGTGACGACGCTCTACGAGACGGTCATCTTCATCACGGGGTCCATGGCCGTGGCCGGCCTCGTCACCGAGATGATCACGCGCCAGAAGGTCGCCCTGGCCCTGACGCCCTTGCTGGGCGCCGCGGGCCTCTTCCTCGCGGAGCGCTACGAGCTCACGAAGATGGCCGACACGATGCCGCAGCTCGTGGCCGTGCTCGACACCAACTTCTGGCTCGCCACCCACGTGACCTGCATCGCGATCGGCTACATGGCCAGCCTGCTGACCGGCTTCGTCGCGCACATCTACGTGCTGGGCAAGGTCTTCGGCTTCAAGAAGGGCGACCCGACCTTCTACCGCAACGTCGGGCGCATGGTGTACGGCCTCCTAGGCTTCGCGCTGATCTTCGCGACCATCGGCACGATCCTCGGGGGCATCTGGGCCAACGAGAGCTGGGGCCGCTTCTGGGGCTGGGACCCCAAGGAGAACGGCGCGCTGATGATCGTCCTCATGCAGCTCGCCATGGTGCACCTGCGCCTGGGCGGCTACATCAAGGCGTTCGGGATGTCGATGGCGGCGATCCTGCTGAACATCATCGTGGGCTTCTCGTGGTGGGGCGTGAACCTGCTCGGGATCGGCCTGCACAGCTACGGGTTCACGGCGGGCATCGCACGCACGCTCTACATGTTCTACGGATTCGAGCTCCTCGTCTTCCTGATCGGTGCGGGTTGGTGGTTGGCCAACCGGCCGAAGGCGGCCCCCGCCCAATGACCCCGGACCGCATCCGCCTCGATCCCTGCGCGGCGTGCGGCACGGCCTTTCCCGCCGACGAGGGTCGGTGCCCGGACTGCGGTGCGTACCGCCCCGGGCACCGACCGCCCCCACCGGGCGGCCGCCACCCGACGCCTCCCGGCGGCCCCCCCACGAGGTCGCAGGGCCCCCAGGGCGCCGAAGGGCTCGAGGACCTGTTCGCCGCCTTCGGTCCGATGTTCGGCGGCCAGGCCGGGCAGCCGGTGTCCAGGCGCGCGGCCTGGGGTCCGATGGCGCGGCTCTTCCTCGGCCGCAACATGGGATGCCTCGTGTGGGCCCTCGCGCTCTTCTTCGGCATCCCGCTGGCCATCGGCGCCCTCGCCGGCGACGCGCTGGGCGGCATCGCGGTGATGCTCCTCGCGGTCGGCATCGCCGGCCTGGCCCTGACGGGCTGGCTCGTCTGGCTCGTCAAGCCGACCAGGCGCAAGTAGCGTCGACGCCGGGTCGGGCCCGGGCGACAACTACGCTGACACAGGAATGACGTCGATCTGTTGGTCGAGTTGCCGTCAGAGCGGGTCGCATCCCTGGTGAACGCGCTGCAGCCTGAGTTCGACATCTGGGAAGACACTGTGCATGCTGCGGTCGCCGGGGGGCAGTCCTTCGGGTGTCTGCACATCGAGTGGCACGTCAAGATGGGCTTCTTCCACGCGGGTGGGTCCAAGCTCGATGTACGAGAGATGGAGCGGAGGCGCCCCCTACGGCTGCCGCCGGAGCCGGGGCGAGACATCTTCTTTTCCTCGCCCGAGGACATCGTGCTCCGCAAGCTCGACTGGTTCCGCCGCTCGGATGGAGTCCTCGAGCGTCAGTTGCGAGACGTCGTCGGCGTGCTGAAACTGCCGCGGGACGCACTCGACGTGGCGTATCTCCGGTCAAGCGCCGCCGAGCTGGAGCTGACGACACAGCTCGAGCGCTGCATGAAGGACGCCGGGCTGGGGGACTGAGCCCGCGCTCAGTCCAGCCGGTCGAGGATCGCGTCGAGCGCCTCCCGGCGCGCACCTTCGCCCGCGGCCGGGTCGTAGTCGACCGGCTCGCCCACGAGGGCCTCCGCGAGCAGCGCGCCGGCGGTCCGCTCCGAGAGCGCGCCCTCGACGAGCAGCCGCGGCAGCGCCTGCACGGCGGCGTCTCGTACGGCATCGAGATCGGGCACGAGCGAGAGCGCGTGCGCCGCGACGAGGCGCACGATGCCCTCGTCGTGGGCCAGCAGACGCACCAGGCGCGGGGCGAGACCAGGAAGCCGCAGCAGCCCGGCGGCTCGCGCACCGGCGTGCAGCTGGGAGACCTCGGCGCTCTCGAGACGCGGGGCGAGCAGCGCGGCCAGCGCTGCGCGGCGGTCCGCGTCGCCGATCCGGGCCTCGTGACCGGACACCAGCCCGAGCCCGACC